>JAJDEC010000556.1 GCA_029259995.1 Phycisphaerae bacterium | reverse complement strand
GAAGTATTGCCCGGCTGCAATGTTGGCGTGACCTCGCCCAAGCAGCGGCAGCGGGTTGTCCGGCTCGATCGTCGCGGCCAGGTCAAACAGGCGGGACGCCCGATTGAACTCGCCTTTCCTCAGCGCCGCTTCCGCGGATCGCATGTATTCGCCGATGGGCGCCGAGCCGCCCATGGAGAAACTGCGAATCGGCGTATCGACGAAGAGCGACGCCCATTGCGTTCTCGGATCACTCTCAATCAAATCGGGCATCTCACGATTGTCTTCTGATTCCGGCACGCCATTGGTTTGGCGCGGGGCCGATTGACGATCCGCCGCGGACGAATCTGTCATCGTCGCCCTTGTCGAGTCAACGGGTCGAGACGCGTCATAGCGCGAGGAAGGAGCCAAGGTCGATTCGCCGGATTCTTGCGCGTTCCGTCTCGCCACAAAGCCATCGAGTGGATTATCCGGTTTCAGCTGTTGAACGGCCTCGATCATTCGGCTGTACAACTCGTCCTTCGAATCACCCGCCCCCGTTTCAAGAGGAATGACGACGCGATCCGAGCGACCGATGCCGTTGACGAGCGGATCGAAGCGAGTCGCCATCCCAGCACCTGGATCCCCTGCCGAATCCGCCCTGATTCCCGTTGGGTCCAATTCTGACTGGACGGGTTCATCGACGATCCCCAGCAACTCCTCACGCGACAGCGCTGTGGAGAATCGACCATCCAGGGGGCGATCATTTTTCGAAGTCTCCGGATTCAGTACCGGCAAAGGCTCCTGATTGAACTGTGGCGATCCAAACAAGGTCGACTGCATCGCCGCACGATAAGGATCCGCGGGAAAGGAATCCGAGAATTCAACGCGATTTCGCGCGTCGGCAACGATCGGACGTTGATACGTTCGTCCGACGTCGAACGGCGCTTCATCCTGAGTTGAGAAGCCGCGATTTGCAATCGGTTGATCGATGCCCAACAGGCGATCGCGAACTGACAGACCATTGTTGGCGGGGAGCTGGACCTGGGGGGAACTGAGAAACGAGGACCCCGGCTGATTCAGGCCGAGTCGAATCGCCCCGAGATTGGCGATCGAATTGGAGGGATCGTAGTAGCTGCCGCCACCGAGCGTGGATCCCGATCGAACCTGTTCGATGTTCACGCTTCGGGCCCGAAACTGCGCAAGCGCGTCGGATTGGAGTCCGCCGCGAAACTGATTCACGCCCGGAATGACGGACAGGCCTTTGAACCCGGCGAGCCCCGTAACATTCCCCGTCACGATCTGATTCGCGTAGATGTCATAATTAAATGCGTAGGGATAGCTGTTTTGCGCTCGCGGATTCACGCCGCCCGAGCCGACGCGCGTGTTGGCGTCGTACATTCGACCGTTCGCGCTTTGCCGATAGTCAACGCGATAGTCGACCTGGGCGGCAACTGGCATGGCGATCGCGCACACGCAAGCGGCCAGCCAGGCACAGCGTCGGTTCAGCGAACTTCGATGGATCAATGCTCGAGTATTCATGGTCTCGCCCGATTCTTATCGACCCCGATTGCGCGCGACTTGCCCTACGAAGCGGCCTCTCGCGCGACGGCGGCCATGTTCGCGTTCTTCAGGAATTATAGCGTCGGCAGAAGGCGCGGAATCGCGTTCCTGGCGGGCTGCGGCGGGTAATCGATCATTCGATGTTGCTGCAGAGCCGTCGACGCGGTGAACCTGAAAAGCGGCACCTTACGCGCCGGCGGCAGAAATTGCCGCATCTGGCCTGGATCCGCAACTGTCTTCAATCGCCTGGGCTCTGATCCGGAATTCTTGAAACAAGGCATCGAGATCAGTCTGAATGCCCTGCGCGTGAAGGATTTCGGCGACTTTTTCGTTGCTGTGGAGTTGTCGAATTTCGTTGAATGTGTCCGGAACCAGTGCGATGCGGCGCCAGGCGCGCATCGTGAATTCAGACCAGATCGCAGCGATCTCCGCCGGTTTTTCACGACGGGCCCGCCGACAGATTCGATCAGCGGCGGCACGCCAGTCGTCGAAGCACGGCAGAGGTTGCGTCGCCGTCTGATATCGGCTCGGCTTGATCGTTGACGCACGCTCGGATGAATTGCCGACGACCTTCCAGCGATTCCTGTGATCATCAACAGGCGAAGAGGTCTTCACACCAGCGGGAAGCCACTGTCCAAGCGCGTTCATTGCCGCGTTCGAAGCGCTGCGAATCGCGCGCATATCGCGTCCGATTCTGACTCTGTCGTCGACATCATCAGACTTCATTGCCTTGTGTTGAAGATCGCGATGCTGAAGCTCTGCGAACTTCTGACGCCCCATCGGTGCCTGCCCTGGCGGGAGAAGATTATCTTCAAGCCAATCCGCGACACAATCCGGATTCATCGGCATCTTGTCGTAGAATTTGGTGATTTCTGCGATGACCTCGGCTTCCCGTCCCTCGGCATCCTCGGCCGTCAGGCCTTGCAACGAGTCGGGCGGATTTTGCATATACGCATGCTGGTCGTGAATTCGCTTCTTGTACTGGGATTCCAGCGCCAGCTGTTGTCCTTCATCGAGATCGTATGCGGCCGTTAACATTTCCATCTGCGTCGAGGCGACACTCTGGATTCCAAGCAGCCAACCTTTGGGATACATGGAAAACTCATCGTCGCCGAAAGCAGGCGGGACATTGACGCAGGCAAACACCAAGCACAGTGCAGTGATTAAGCGACTCAACATGATCT
>JAJDEC010000555.1 GCA_029259995.1 Phycisphaerae bacterium | reverse complement strand
GTCGTCCCTACCGGGACTTGGTGGAATGCAGCCGCCGCGTCGACAAGCGCCGTCAACGGTCCCCGCAAACCCGTAATGAACCTTTTTTTTCAAGGCTGGGATTGCTCATTCCGTCCCTACGGGACGGAAAATCGTATTTGGAACTGCGTGCCCCAGCGATAAATCGCTGGGCTATTTTGATTGCGTCAATGTCGGGACGCAGCTCGGCTGCCTGCTCGGCTCTACTCAAAACCGTGACGATCCTAAGAAAAAAGACGAGACGGGTCGGCCGAGGCCACAACCCGTCATCGTCTATTGAACATTCACTTGTAATGCGAAGCCTAGTAAGTGACTGGCTGCGCCTTTCCGATATCCTCAAACAATCGATCCGATGCGACACTCAATCGCTCGGTTGTGACAAACGTGCCTTTGTCAATCTCTGTTCGTATGTCCACGATTCGGCGAGCCTTGTCGTCCGGCAGTTCAGCCAGCCGACTCAGAAATTGTGCGAGTTCTGAGATTTCAACCCGGTCGCCCTGATCCACTTGCAGTTTCGGCGTCGATCGCGTTGTCGCCTGTTGAGCAAACTCTCGAAGCGTTGCCGAAGATGCCAGTCCGTCGATGGTACCGATGTCCGCCATTCACAAACCCTTCTATCGTTGGCGTCGCGGATCCGTCCGCTGTTGGATGTCTTACGAGCCGGGGCCTCGACGGTTCGCCCGTCGTTGTCAAATTCTGCAGGCGTCCGGCAATTTTCGCAGCATGACCGGCGGGCTCCAGCCACCGTCCCCATGCCCGATTGATATCGGATTCCAGCATTGAAACGCTGGAGAAAATCCACATTGCGTGCGCACTATATCTAGGCCGAAATCACGAGCGACACAGACCCGATGCCACGGTTCTCGACGCCATTCATTATGGGACAAATCGGCGTAAATCCTTTTATCTCGGCGATGTACGGCGATTGCCGGACTTGTGATTTCCTTGGCTTGGCGGGTCACGCCCAAGCCCTCGCCCCACTACATCTTGTGTGCAATTCCTGCGGAACCCGCATGGGGGCAGTGGGGCTCGTCGCCACCCGACATGAAGACTCGAAATGTCGAATATTGCCGTCCCGGGATCACGGCACGCAGAATTCGCCGGATTCTCGTGCCCCGGAAAACGCAATGTCGGCTATCGGCGAATCCCGATTTCCGAGTCCGGCTCGGCCCGATCCGGCGCCACAACGGGAAAGTCGCCCGCCCCGGATCGAGCGGCCTGGTATCGTGCGGCGAGAATTCGCAGACCGATGACGATGTTGACGATCTGCCCCGATACGAACACGAAGTCGCGACGATACGCCGCATAGACGGCCAACAAGCCAGTAGATAATAGACAGATGTAAATAACGGCGGCCGGCAGCGTGAATCGCTTTGCCTTTCTCGACAACCACATGTGAATCATGAGACAGACGAGTATTGTCGCCTGCGCCGTCGTTCCGACGAATTGCCAGATGGCCTCAATGTCAATCTCACTGAGCAACGAACGCCCCACTTTCACATTCTCTATTCGGCGAAACTGCCCCTGCGATATAACAACACAAGAAAAATCGGGACACCCACAATCGCCGTCACGACGCCGATCGGCAGGCTCGCACTTGCGCTGGCGCTGCCGCTGATCGCCGCCCAGAGACCCATCGCAATCTGCGAAAGCCAGTCGCACATGGCCAGGAACACGCCGCCGATGAGCGCCGACGCCGGCAACAACAATCGGCAATCGCGACCCAGCATCAATGCCGTCATCTGCGGCACCACGAGCCCCACGAATCCGATCGGTCCGCAAACGGCAACGACGGCCGCCGTCGCCAGTGACGCGAAGATCAAACACGTCAACTGCAATCGCCGTATGTTCACACCGCGCGACGCGGCGACGTCTTCGCCTAGCAGATATTGATTCAACCCGCGCGCCTGCAACAACAGCAGAATCCACGACGGCAAGAGCAGAACAAGACTCGGCGCCGACTGCTGTGTGCCAAGCGCTTCGAGCGATCCCATCATCCATCGCACAATGCTGAACGTCTCACGCTGATTCGACAGATAGGTCACGAGCATCATCATCGCGGAACAGAACAGACCCATCGTCACGCCGGCCAGCAGCAACTCCGCCGTTCCCATTCGGCGATTCGCGCGTGTGATCAGGAGAATCAGGCCGATGACGATGAGCGACCCCAGAAACGATGCGATCGATACGGACGTCAACCCGAGAAAGGACCACGCCAACCCAAGCTTGACGGCCAGCAACGCCCCCAGCGATCCACCGTTCACGACGCCCAACGTGTATGGCGTCGCGAGCGCATTGCGAAAGAGCGTCTGAAATACGGCGCCGCACAGGCCGAGCGTCACGCCCGCCTGCAACGCCAGAAGCGTTCGCGCCAGGCGCAGATCAAAACCAATCGTGAACGCCATCGAATCGTAATCACCGGCCAGCAACGACGACCACGCATCGCGCCATCCGACAGCATCCCATTGCGTACCAATGCCGGGGCTGATGACAAGCACGACGGCGAGTCCGCCCACACATGCAGAGATGGTTCCCCAGAAACGGGCCGCGGACAGATGTCTCATTTCCCGGTCCCCCCGGGTTGCTCGCCGCCGCGACGCGTGTCCGTCGGCACGAGCATGGCGACGGATCGCCCTTCGATCGGAATCGACGTGACGTCGACATCAAACACGGGTGCGAGCACCTCCGGCCGCAGCACGTCTGCCACGGATCCCTGGCAGACGGATCGTCCCTGGTTCATCAACAGCACGCGATCGCAATATCGCCCCGCCAGATTCATGTCGTGCGTCACGACGACGACCCCCACGCCGCGATCATCCGCCATCCGTCGGAGGATCTCGAAAATTGCCAACTGATGTCGCCAGTCCAGCGCCGTCGTCGGCTCATCCAGAAGCAGCACCTCGGGATCCTGGGCCAGCGCCGCCGCCAAATGCACGCGTTGTGCCTCGCCGCCCGACAGAGACGCAAGCCGCCGATCTGCAAAGGCAGCCGTCTCCGTCAACGCCATTGCATCGCGAGCCCTCGCCACATCGTTGGCCGACTCAAACAATCCCAGGCCCCGATGCGGATATCTTCCGAGCAATACGACTTCTCCGGCCGTCAATCCCGGCGCCGCCGGTACCCGTTGTGGAAGGTACGCGATCCGCATGGCGCGCTCTGTTGCGCGCATCGCTTCCAGCGAAACGCCATCGAGCCGCACGGTTCCCCCGGACGGCTTCGACAGGGCGCCGAGCAATCGCAGCAATGTGCTTTTACCGGCTCCGTTCGGTCCCACGATTCCCCAGCATTCGCCGGACGTCGCCGTCAGCGACACATCGACCAGAAAGTCGCGCCGCCCGTCGAAGGAGTAGCACACGGATTCCGCACTGAGTGTCGTCGGCGTGCGCTTACTCACGCTCCAGCTCCGGATGAATGACGCCCGTCAGCAGCCGAACAGATTCCACGACGCGCGGCGACGGAATCAACAGGTAGTCTTCCGTCAGTATATGAACGCGATGATTCTTCACGGCCGGGATCGACGGAAGCGCCTCCCACTGTTCGAGCATCGTTGCGCGCCGCGCATCCGTCATCTTGATCGACTCGACGGCTTCGATGATCACATCCGGCTTCGCCGCCAGAATCTCCTCGGTACTCACTTGCGGATAGGGAATCTCCAGATCGCCGAACACGTTCACTCCTCCGGCAAGACGGATGACGTCGTTCACGAATGCGCCGCGACCGAACGTCACGACGTTTCGAATTCCGTCGACGTCGCGATTGACGATCATCAACACGCGCGGTCGATCGAGACCGGCGACACGCGCCTTGGCCGTCGCCAGATCTTCACGCAGCCGGCCAGCCAACTCGTTTGCGGCCGTCTCCGCGCCGAGCCGTTTGCCGAGCGACGCAAGTGTTTCGAAAATGTCCTCAAGCGAATCCGTCTTGTCGAAGTAGATCGGGATGCCGCGCTTCCGGCAAAGCGACTCGACACTCGGCATGCGTCCGCGAAGCACGACGAGATCCGGATCGAGCAATGCGATCTTCTCGCGATCCGGATTCATGATGCCGCCGACGCGCGGCAGCGCCGTCAGTGATTCCGGATAGACACAGAAGTCGCTGACGCCAACGATTCGATCCGCCAGTCCGATCGCCGCGATCATCTCGGCCGCATTCGGCGCGAGCGTCACAATGCGCCGGGGCGGCACGTCGGCGACAGTGGGTTGCGTTGTCATCGGCGCGGGATTCTCCGACGCTCGATCGCAGACGGGGAGCGAACTGGCGGCCACGCAAAACACGAGCACAGCGAGCGGCGCGCTGCGACGTCGCGCTGGGCGATCGCCCGATTCGGCCGCGACTCCGTTTCGCCTCTTGGATTTTGAAATCCGCTTCATTCGATTCCGATCATTTCCCGTGCTCCGGCTGCCATTGTCAGACGCGCATCGGCGCTCGTCAAAAACGCGGCAGGCCCCGTGCGTCCCGCGCCGGAATCGATACAATTCCCGGCATGGCAACGATCCGAGTACTCGTCCTCCGTGCCCCCGGCATCAACTGTGAAGATGAGACCGCCTTCGCATGGGAACAGGCCGGCGCCCGGGCCGACGCGATCCACGTCAAGCGAATGATCGACACGCCCTCCACGATGGACGCCTATCAGATCATCACGATCCCGGGCGGCTTCAGCTACGGCGACGACATCGCCAGCGGCCGCATCCTTGCCAACCAGATTCGCCAGGGCCTCGGCAACGCGATTCGCGCATTCGTCGAACGCGGCGGATTCGTCCTCGGAATCTGCAACGGCTTCCAGGTCCTCGTCCGCCTTGGGCTCGTCCCGGGCGATGACGCCCCCGCACAGGCCACGCTCACGTGGAATTCCAAGGGGCGCTACGAAGCGCGCTGGGTCCACTTGCGTTCCGCTGTGCCCCACTGCCCCTTCCTGCGGGAGGACGAACTCTACCACATCCCGATCGCGCACGGCGAAGGCCGCATCGCGACGGAAGATGGCGCGGCGGGCGCAACGCGTCTGGCGGCCTCCAGACGCATCGCCCTGCGATACATTTCTGCGACCGGCGAGCCCCCGCAATTCCCCGAAAACCCCAATGGCAGCATTGAAAACGCGGCTGGACTGACAGACAGCACTGGCAGAGTGCTTGGGCTGATGCCGCATCCCGAACGAAATATCTTCGAATGCAATCGGCCGATCGACGCCCCGATTGGCAGCCCTGAAATCGCCGGTCATACCGTCCATCAGGGCCGTCGGCTGTTTGAGAACGCGATCGCGTCGCTTCGATAGCCGGGATTCTGCCGCTTATAGAGTATACCCTTCCCGCATTTTCCGCCGATTTATCCGCACGGTTGATCAAGTAGATCACGCGTCCGACCTTCGTCTGGGCGCTCGTCGAGAATAGACGCTTTTGCGATTCCCACATTCACATTGGCACAGGCAAGGAAGCTGAACATGTCGTCAAGCAAGTCCCGGATTTCAATCTTCGCCGTTTCGTTCATCGCGATGTCGCTCGCGTGCTCGCAGAACAAACCCGCACCGTTCGAGCCCGAGGATCACTCGGTTCGCGACGATCGCGACGCGCCGTTCAATCCGCCGGAACGATATCCCGAGTGGGCGTTCGACCAGCCGGAATACGTAAAGCCCGCCGCGCCGGATCAGCCCGCGACGCCGGCGCGCGGAACGGATCCGCACCACTTCTTCACGAACAAACGCATCGTCATGGTCGAGCAGCCGAGCGGATACACGCCGGAAGAAACGCCGCGTATCGCCGTGTACTACACGAACGACAACGGCTTCCATTGGCACAAGGCCGGCTACTTCGGTCGCGAACAATCCTACTTCCCGCTCGAGACGGATGAAGACGGAGACTACGGCGTCAACTTCGTCGGCCCGGGACAGAAACCGGAGGAGCACACGCCGGCGTTTCCCGCGCGGATGTATCACGTCGATACAATGCTTCCGGAAGTTCTCGTCAGCATCGACCCCGAGAAAACCTGGTACGACATTGGCGATGAGATTCGCATCTCGTGGGAAGCCAGGGACCCGCATCTCGAACAATTCCCCGTCCGCATCGGAATGCTCATGGACTTCACAGCAAGCGAGCACGATCTGATCGAACTGCAGCGCGATCTGCCCGATGAGGGATCGATCGACTATCGCATCTCGTCGGAGACGGAAGGCCACGAAATCGTCTTCCGTGTCGAAGCCCTCGATCGCGCGAGCAACCTCGGGCTTGCCTACTCACACGCGCTGCAGATCAAGGAGCGCGCCGACGATCAGATCGTATCGAAGCCCAGGCGACATCACGACGACACGATCCGTTCGACACGACGCTCGACGGCCCGACCGACGATCACGCATCGCAAGCCCGCGCTCATAACCACGTCGAATGCCGACTCGTCCAAGGCATCGACAATGGCCGAGTCCGGCGCCGCCCCACGATCGACGAAACCCAAGACGCGCGTCAAAGTTGTCACAGTCGGCCGCGCCGAAAACATCGGTACGGACACAGCGAACGATCCGATGACGACGATGTCGAACTCCCCGACAACAGCAACGACGGAGACGAATGCATCAGATGCCTCGATGATCGGCGACGACAGTGACATCGTCGGTCTGCTCGATTGCGACGATCGCAAGAACTATCAGCAGACGATCTCGGGTGTCGACGACGACGTCGA
>JAJDEC010000554.1 GCA_029259995.1 Phycisphaerae bacterium | reverse complement strand
AACTTAGCAGCCCGTGGCGAAAGTGCTTCGTGGCCAGCGGCGAGACATTTGGCGTCAGATCGAGGAAGCGAATCGAAAGCGAATCCTGAAGATTCGCTGAGTTTCGCAAACGAAGAGCTGGCGTGAAATGGCCGTCGCTGGACCGAATGATTT
Source organism: Phycisphaerae bacterium (assembly GCA_029259995.1). Classification (GTDB taxonomy): domain Bacteria; phylum Planctomycetota; class Phycisphaerae; order UBA1845; family UTPLA1; genus ECT2AJA-110-A. Next base: position 21,232 of record JAJDEC010000554.1, on the reverse strand, counting down.
TTGCTACGGGCTGCCAGGACCTCAGCGTTCACTTGAATGCCCTTCAGGCCGATCAAGCGCGACGCGTTGTTTCGACAATGCCAATTGTGCCTCAATCGCTTCAAGCCCGACGGTAGACAAGCCCAAGTCGCAATGACCTTGCCATCGCCCTGTTCGATAGTCCGCCGAATCTCTCCGAATAGCCGAAGCGGAAGTAGAATGCCACACGTGTGGCACTTTTTGTCATCGCGTTGGTCAATGCACGTATCGAGAGGAAGCTACTACGACGATAACGGTGGATTAATTGACATTGTCCCTCCGAATTATCTTGTCTCGATTGAGACTTGACACTTATCATGCCACACCTGTTTTCAGCCTATTCTGTCGCCTCCGGTCAGTCATGCTAGACATTCGAGTCACTGAATAAGCAGTTGGGCCAATGAAGCAATCAAAACGTAACAGGACGAAATCGGATCATCCTTCCACAGCGAGGCGCGCAAGCAATCCTGCCACATCAGCGTTTCCGAAATCCCAATGGACACTGTACGACGCGATTCGATCGATCGGCTTCGGGAAATGGGCGAAGAAGGGTCGTGCGAAACATGATCGGTTTCGCTGGCCGCCGGACGTATTCGCTATGAGCGCGACAATATTGAAGGAAACCGGCGCCTACCTGCAGGCCATTCGGCCGCATGTGCACGATGAGGACTCACCGTATCGTCACAAGCGATGGTGCAAGCGCGTCGAGAAGGTGGCCGAAAAATGGCGAAGGATGGACTGCGAGAGCGTTGGTCCTCCAAATGAGATTTGTGACCTCCTCGATCAGATTGCATCGATGACCTACGACGCAGCGAAGGGGGCTCCGACAGGCAAGCTACTCAGCGACATATCGACACCGAACCCCGAGCAAATGCCATGGCTGCCGTTTCTTACGCTAATGGCAATGGCCGACCAAACTTGCCGCGGCATCGGTATCTTCCTCGGCGCAGTGACGTTCGCGGGGTTAAAGACGCCCAAGCGACGAAAAGATCTCAAATACCCGGCCGACAGCATTGTGATTTCCCAGGCGATGGTGTCGCTGATCGCCCAACACAAAGCCAGAGAAAGCATGAAGGCAAATACCGGCTTTATGCCGATGACGCTGTGCAGGTACGTCGATCCCTCCCGCGCCATTGTATTACCGAAGATGCGAACGTCGCAGCGCGGGGCGACTATACGTTCATTTTCCCATCACTTGTCTCTCTTGAACGGCACGGATGTTGAACCGGTGTGGGGCCGCGCGGAGCGCGTGTTGCTCGCCGACGCACACGATCGCCCGCGAAACAAACAGATCAATCAAGACCTGAGCGAGCTCGCGCCCGAAGAGCTTGTCAGGCAGGCAGGGCCTTACAACATCATCGTGCTCCCATGGCCACACGACATCGCCCCTTCACAATTCAAGCCCTTTCCCGACGAGCTTCCGTGTCTTGGAGATCGCCCGCACGGAAACAACCAGTTTTTCTGGTTCAAGCACGAATCATTCAATTCGAGCTGGTTCAAAGAGAAGATCGATCGGCTGATCGCCAGTGCCAAACGGGTAGTCGGCCCGATTCACGGACTCGTGTTGCCCGAAATGGCAATGACGCGACGTGAATTTGATGAGATCTTTGGGGCCGGGATTCCTTCGGAACTCGAGTTCCTTGCCTGCGGCGTATACGAGCCCCCTGACCCGGCATTGCTACTGCGCGGCGCCGCTCAATCGCCGTACGATCCGCGCCGCACACTTGGGCGCAACTACGCGATTATCCGACGGCGGGCATTGCCGAAGATGCTCGGCGGGCCGGATCGAATCGTTAGTGTCGAACAGGAGAAGCATCATCGCTGGGCACTGGACGCAAGCCAGATTTCGAACTATTCGCTCGGTTCGACGCTCCGGCCTCGCCAGATTTGGTGGGAGGGTATCAACCTGCCTCGGCGCAGTCTGAATTTCTTCGCACTCGATACGATGACAGCTTTCACCGTGTTGATTTGCGAAGATCTGGCGCGTCCCGATCCGGTGGCGGATGTCGTGCGGGCGGTCGGTCCGAATCTTGTTATCTGTCTGTTGCTTGATGGCCCGCAATTACTGACCCGATGGAGCGCCAGGTACGCGACCGTTTTCGCGGACGATCCGGGCAGCAGCGTTCTCACGCTTTCAAGTCTCGGCATGGTCAAACTTAGCCGTCTTCGCGAACGACTTCACGAACACTCACGCATCATCGCACTTTGGCGAGAACCCTCAGGGTCCCCGACAGAACTAACGTTGCCAAACGGCTATGACGCACTTGTACTTTCATTGGCGAGTGAAGACGGACCGGAGTTTACAATTGACGGGCGCGAGGATTCCGGCATGGCCACATCGCTGCGCCTGGCCGGCGTACATCCCATTCAGTGGTAGATTTGAGGTTGATTGCTGACGTGCGGTTGATGCCGTGGGACTGATCACGCAGACCCGGGATCAATCTTCGTTCGAATCACTCCGCGATCGCGGACCGGCATTTCCCAAAGCAGCGTTCACGCCGACGATTTGCTGACGCACGACTTCTTCCAATATATCCATCGATGCAGTCAGTCCGGCACGTTTGTCCATTGGAACCTGAGAGGCAAACTGGTCCGCCAGCGCATCCGCCTCGGATACTGTTACAACTTCGTTTGGCATTCTCTGTTTCGCCATCTCTTTGCTCCCGCTGACCAACGGCCGCCGTCTGTCATGTTTCACTTATCGTCCAAGGCGACCGCCGCCTCAATTATTGCGAAGCCTCCGATTCTAGGGCGCCGTGTCGCCTGCACCAAGTGTTCGTGCAGAATACATCGCCCCCTAACACTGAAAACTACGTTTTACTTAGCCTCTGGGTTTACACAGAATCGTCGATTCTCAGAAATTAATTCCGGCAAACGGCATACCAGACGTCGAACGACGACTCCCAATGCTGCCCCGGTAACGCTAATTCGTAAGCGCATTATCGCACCTGATTTCTCGAATCCTTAGGTCTGCGAATTCATTGCGTTACTGCAAACAGGTCTCTGGTCGGCTCTGAATATCCAGCATGCTGACACACGCCGATCCGTGTTCGACAACACTGCCAATCCATTGACATCCGAATCACAAACGGAGTCACAACTCGGCTAACGATTCGCCTTGCCTGGTGTCCGACATCGAGACACAACAACACTTGTTCACCAATTCGGCCCGTCGACTTGCCCTGAATGCCGGAAGTTTGCGCCAAGCCGCGTCAAAATCAATGCATGAATTCGAGAAACTGATCGAGACCTGTGAATATGCGCCAATCACTGGACTTGACGACTCTGCGGCTACGCCGCCGGAACAGTACACAGCGAGAACGCCGGGCTTCGCAAACCGGCGACTCGCCGCATAATGGCAGCATGACGACATCCAGCGACTTACTAAGGGGCCTGACGGCGCCGCAGGCCGAGGCCGTGGGGCATACGGAGGGCCCGTTGCTCGTACTGGCCGGGGCCGGTTCGGGGAAGACGCGCGTGATCACGCGGCGGGCGGCGAATATCGCTCGAACCGTCGCACGCCCCGATCAGGTGCTGGCGATCACGTTCACGAACAAGGCGGCCGGGGAGATGCGGGAGCGGATCGACGCGCTGGGCGTCGGCCGGGGGATGTGGGTCTGCACATTTCACTCGATGTGTGCCCGTCTGTTGCGGGAGTACGGCGAAACGATCGGCCTGGGGCACAACTTCACGATCTTCGATCAGGCGGATTCGCGGGCGCTCGTCAAGCGGGCGCTGGCGCAGTGCGACTTGTCGGCGGATCATTTTCCACCAGCAAGAACGCAGGAACGGATCAGCCAGGCGAAGAGCCGACTGCAGCGACCCGCGGATTTCCTGGAGATTGCGTTCGACTTCTTCAACAAGTCGATCGCCCGCGTTTATCAGGCGTATCAGGATCTGCTGACGGAGCAGAATGGATGCGATTTCGACGATCTGCTGATGCGCGTGGCGCGCATGGTCAACGAGTATCCCAAGGTTCGCGACGAACTGTCCGAGCGATTCCGTTACATCCTGATCGACGAGTACCAGGACACGAATCACGCGCAATACACGATCGCGTCGTGCCTGGCGCGAGCGCATCGGAACCTCTGCGCGACGGGCGATCCGGATCAGTCGATCTATGCGTGGCGCGGCGCGGACATGAAGAACATCCTCGAGTTCGAGTCGGACTATACCGACGCGACGGTCGTGCGGCTGGAGCAGAACTTCCGGAGCACGGGCGCCATCCTGTCGGCGGCGTCGGAACTTATCTCGCGGAATGACTTTCGGAAGCACAAGAAGCTCTGGACGGACGGCGATCGCGGCGCCAGCGTGCGCGTCTGGACCTGCGAGGATCAGACGATCGAGGCGAAGCAGATCGCCGAGGATATCCAGGCGTACCTGACGGAAGGCGGAAATCCCGGCGACATATCGGTTTTCTATCGCGTGAATGCGTTGAGCCGCGTTGTCGAAGATGCGCTCCGGGCCGCACGGATTCCCTATCAGATCGCACGCGGCGTCGAATTCTACAATCGCAAGGAAATCCGCGATGTGCTCAGCTATCTGCGGCTGATCGTGAACCCGTCGGACGAAACGGCGCTGGTGCGCGCGATCAACACACCGACGCGCGGCATTGGAAAAGTGTCGCTGGATCGACTGAAAGCGTATGCCGTCGCGAACGGTATCACGATGTTTGAAGCCGTGCAGCGATGCAGTGAGATCGATACGCTGAAGACGGCGAAGAAGAAGGTCGAATCGTTCTCCGAACTCATGGCGAAGCTGTCAGCGATGCCGGACGCCCCCGTGCGGGCGATCGTTTCCGCCGTATTGAGTCAGTCGGGGATTGAGAAATCGCTATCGGCAGCGGGCGGTCTGGAAGACAACGATCCACTGGAGAACGTCAACGAGCTTGTCAGCGCGGCGCAGCAGTATGACAAGGAATTCCCGGAGGGTTCGTTGATCGACTGGTTGCAGATGACGAGTCTCGTGAATGACGTTGATCGAATCGACGAGACAACGGGCGCCGTGACGCTGATGACGCTGCACGCGGCCAAGGGGCTGGAATTCCCCGTTGTATACATGGTCGGTTTGGAAGAAGGGTTGCTGCCGCATGCGCGCGTGCAGCTGGCGGAGCAGGAGGAGCTCGAAGAAGAGCGCCGACTGGCGTTCGTCGGCATGACGCGGGCGATGCATCGATTGACGCTGACGCACGCGTTGTATCGCATGGTTCGCGGCATCACGGAGCGGGCGGTCGCGTCGCGATTCCTCGGGGAACTGCCGGACGACGAAATCGAGCGTGCCTCGTTCGTGGAGCAGCGTGATCGAAGCATGTCGCATCTGGGGCGATACAACGAAAGCGAATTCTCGACGAGTGATGCGATGTATTATCCAGGCTGCCGCGTACGACATGATGATTACGGAGACGGCGAAGTCATCGGCATCGAATCGCGTCTGCGATCGCAGTACATCCGGATTTACTTTCGGGATCATGGCGAGCGATCATTCGCGCTGGAGCATGTGTCGCTTTACATTCTGGACTAGGTTGCACAGCAGAATGATTCATTGAATCCGTCACCGGCCTATCGCCCGGAACTAACCGGCTATTAGCCGGTTCCACACGACGACTCATTCTGAGTTGCTGGATAGAATCGTGATCGGTCTTCGCGCGAAGACCTCGAATTTGTGGTAGTACGCGTATCCAAATGACATGCGGAATTGCTTCGGCGAGTCGCCGATGCCACGGCACGACGGATAGACTAAGACACGATGAAATATCTTGGCATTGACTATGGCAGGAAGCGAATCGGACTCGCGCACGGCGACGACGACACGCGGATCGCGTTTCCGCTCGATACGATCGACGGCCGGAACGATGTGACGCGCGATGCGCGGAACGTTGCGGATCGCGGAGCGGCCGAATCTGCGGAGGCCTTCGTCGTCGGATTGCCGATCAACATGGACGACAGCGAAGGCGAACAGGCGGCGCTGACACGCCGATTTGCGGCGGAGCTGGAGCGGCTTTCCGGCAGGCACGTGCATTTTCAGGATGAGCGGTTGAGCTCGGCCGCGGCGCACGAGGCGATGGACGAGGCCGGATTGCGGCGGCGAAAACGAAGAGGGCTGACGGATCAACTGGCCGCGCGGCAGATATTGCAGGCGTACTTTGATCAAGCGCCGTCGAAACCTTGAACTGGGGAAAGCAGTTGCGATCAAACGAGCCGGAATTAGACTAGGCGGAATATTCGAGCGCTGCGGCATGTGGCGTTTGGCCGCTTTGGCCCACACGATGGAATCGCCTGCGAGCACATCATGGATCGATACACTTCTCGACGAACGACGAATTGTCATGGCATTCGACGCTTCGCCGACCTGGGAATGGTGCTGGGCCTGACGGCAATCGGGTTGTCTGGGGCCGGCTGTGTGGACCGCACGGTCAAGATCAATTCTGAGCCGCCCGGGGCGTTGGTATTTCTGAACGATGAAGAAGTCGGGCGCGCCCCCGTGAAGGTGAATTTCACGTGGTACGGCGACTACGACATCATCCTGCGCCACAGGGGCTACAAGACACTCCAGACGAATCGGCGGATTGACGCGCCCTGGTATCAGTGGCCCGGCATCGATCTGGTCACGGAATGCCTGATTCCGATGACGATTCACGACGATCGCGATTTCGGCACATTCACGCTGGAGAAGAGCCAGAAGCCGACAAAGACGGAACTGATTCAGCGCGCCGAAGACATGCGCGCCATGGCCGTGGGCGCGGATGCGACGCCCCCGGAATCTCCCGCCACGGCAGAATAAGTCGCCAAATCGCCGGATTCGGCGAAAAACTTCACGGCGCAATCCGATTCGATCATAATAGAATGACTCAGGATCAATCCGTGCCGATCAAACGGGGGAGTGGGTGTCTGCCCATGTTGATCGATCGGCCCTCAACGCCCCTTCCGGGAGAGAATTATGAGACGCAATGTTCGCCGCCTCGCCGGCGTCTGTTTTCCGTTGATCGCCCTGCTCGCCGCGCCCGCAATGGCGGTCGATCGGGATCGACATTCCTCGAACGACGCGATGTTCTCCACGGAGGAATACGTCGGCTGGATCGAGTACATGGCGAGTGACGAGCTGGAAGGCCGCGGCACGGGGCAGGAAGGCATCGATCGGGCGGCCGAATACATCGCGTCTGTCTGGGAATCGTTCGGCGTCCAGCCGGCGGGCGATGACAACAGCTTCTATCAGAACTTCCAACTCGCGCTGAGCAGCGAGATCGGCGACGGCACGCGATTGTCGATTGGTACGAACGGACGCCGGACGCGCAAGCCGGCAACGCTGCACGAGGACTATGTACCCCTGCCGTTTTCGTCGGCGGAATCATTCTCCGGCGACGTCGTCTTCGCCGGTTACGGCATCGCCAACGAGTCGAAGGACTACGACGATTACGCCGACATCGACGTGAAGGACAAAGTGGTCCTGGTGCTGCGGCGCGGCCCGGCGTTTGCGGAGTTCGGAATGAACCATGTGTCGTTCCGAGCCAAGTCGCGAGCCGCGTTGGATCGTGGGGCCACTGCGCTGCTGATCGTCAACAACGAAGAAGGCGCGACGCTCTACGACTTCGAGCGCGGCGGTCGCGGCCGCGATCATGGCATTCCCATGATGCACGTCACGCGGGAGCTGGCGAGCCGGTTGTTGACGGCGGGCGGACAGAGCGACATCGAGACGGTGCAGAATCAGATCGAAGAGACGCAATCACCGGCGTCCGCCGCGTTGGAAGGCGTCTCGCTTCGCGGCCGCGTCGACATCGCGCCGGTCTATTCGGACGTGCGCAACGTCACCGGCATGATCCCGGGAACGGGACCACAGCAGGATGAAATTATCGTGCTCGGGGCGCATTACGATCATCTGGGCATCCGGAACAAGGACAAGCCGACGTTCGATCCGACGAAGGACATCAGCAACGGCGCGGATGACAACGCATCGGGTACGGCCATGCTCATGCAACTTGCCAAGTTGTACACGCGCGGCGAATCGCCGAATCGGACGCTGGTTCTGATCGCGTTTACGGGCGAGGAACTCGGGCTGCTGGGTTCGAAGCATTTCTCGGATGATCCAACGATCGATCTCGACAAGTGCATCACGATGCTGAATTTTGACATGGTCGGCCGATTGAAGAACGACAAACTGGAAGTCGGCGGTATGCGAACGGGCGGCTTCGAGGACATGATTGAAGATCTGGCCAAGCCCTACGGATTCGATATTCGGGACGGCGGCGGCGGTCGCGGACCGTCAGATCACACGAACTTCTACACACATGACATTCCCGTCCTGTTCTTCTTTACGGGGATTCACAAGCAGTATCATCGGCCGGAAGACGACACGCCGCTGATCAATGGCGACGGCGCGATGCAGATCGCGCGGTTCTGCTGCGATGTGCTCGACACGATCGATTCTGATCCGTCGCCGCCCACGTTCAAGAAGGACTCCCGACGGGCCAGCATCGGCCGCCAGGACGATCGGCCATCGGCGCGAAGCCAGAAGCGATCGGAGCCGAAGGACACGGCGATGGGCGGACCTCGACGCGATCGCGACAGCGAGCCCGTCCGGCTCGGCGTTGTTCCGTTGCCGACGGCTGACGGCGAAGGCCTGCTGATCGACAGCGTGACGGAAGGCATGGCGGCGAGCAACGCCGGCATTCGCGCGGGGGATCGAATCGTTCGGATCGGAAAGGTCCGCATCAACTCCATCGAGGACGCCCTCAGGGCATTGGGCGAATTCAAACAAGGGGATCGCGGGCAGGTGCGCGTGATTCGAGCCGGGCAGCGAATGACGCTGGATGTTCAGTTCGGCGACGGGCCGAAAGCCGCCACACCGACGGAGCGGGCAGTCGCCAGGATTGCTAAGCCGGATCGACTCGAAGGCGCGATCATTAATCGCATCGTCGAATTCCTGGCCGCGCGGGACGCACGAGAGACACTCTCGAATGTCAGCATGACGAAGTTTGCGTGTGGATTTGAAGTCAGCGCGACGATCAAGCCGGCCACCGAAAGCGCGGGTCTGCTCGGGGACGTGATGGCGTTTACCGCCAATCTGATCGAGTCGCATTCGAAAGAGACTGGCCTGAAGTATGAATTCACGATTTCGGCCAACACGGAAATCATGTTCGCTGCCGAGCCATCGATTTCGATTTCGATTCGGGTCGAGGAACCGAAAGCGCACAAATCGGCGCACGGTCACGCGATCCCGAGCGATCACGGCGGCGCAACACCACACGCGGTCACTGGACACGGCGGCGGTTCGGCCAATCCCCATGCGGCCGCCATCAGCGGCCGACCTCGCGCGAGTTCGACAGACGACGCCCACGGGCACGAAGCGGCGGACGACGTGGAGAACAACACGATGCCGCCCGTCCGGCTGGGCATCATGCCGACGTACGGCGAAAGCGAAGGCGAGGGTTTCGAGATTGCGGGCGTTGTCGAAGGCGGCGCCGCGGAAAAAGGCGGCATGAAGGATGATGATCGGATTCTGTCGATCGGCGGCACGCCCGTGAAGGACGTCTATACCTACATGGACGCCCTGCGAAAGTGCAAACCAGACGAGACGATTCGCGTCGTCGTTTTGCGAAACGGCGAACGCGTTGAGCTGACGATCATCGCGGCGTCACCGAAGTCTCAGGAAGCGGCCTGATCGGCTTCCACGAGAACGTTGGATCCAATTGAAACGGGCGTGCATCCCGCGCGGCCCGGTTGTGTTCGCATCCCCCCCCGTCATAATGGCCCGCCTATGCAGGACGCGGGGACACCTTCTGTTGCGCGCCGCCAGGAAGACATGGCGGAGTTGCTTGCCAGGCTGCATCAGCTGCTGGAGCAAAGCGACGATGAGCTTCTGCGCGGATTCTTCGCCGATCTGCACGTCGCAGACGTCGCCGATTGCCTCGAGGCCATGCCGGAAGAGGAGCGTTCGCGCGTTCTTTTCCTTCTCCCCCCCCGAACGGTCGCCGAGGCCATCGATCTTCTTGAAGAAGCTGTCCGATCGGACCTCCTCGACGGGATGCCGAGCGACGAAGTCTCCAAGGTTCTGAAGGAACTGCCGGCGGACGACGCGGTCGACGTGCTCGACGAGATGGACGACGACCGGGCCGACAGCGTTGTTGAGCACCTGCCGCCGAAGCAACGGGCAGCGGTCGAGATGCTGCGGCAGTTCGACGAGGACACGGCCGGCGGCATCATGAATACCGACTTCGTGTCGGTCCCCGCCACGGCAACGGCAGCGGACGCGATCGCCCGCATTCGCAAGCTCAGCGAAGATCGCCGGCTGGAAGTGTATTACGTCTATTGCGTCGATGAGGATGGAACCCTCATCGGTGTCGTTCCGTCCATGCGACTGCTCACGGCGCCTGCCGAGCTGCCGCTCGAAAAGCTGATGCTGGACGAGCTCTTCACGGCCCACGTGGAAGACGACCAGGAAGAGGTCAAGAACAAGTTCGAGAAGTACGACGTCGTCGCGTTGCCCGTGACGGACGCCGATCAGGCGATGCTGGGCGTCATCACGCACGACGACGTGCTGGAAGTCGCCGAGGAAGAGGCCGAAGAAGACATTCTTCACATGGCGGGCACGGACGCGGAAGAATTCGCGAGCCACAGCATTCTGCGCGCCGCGAGCGTTCGGGCCCGATGGCTGTTGCCGTGCCTGATCGGAACATTCGCCGCCTCGATGATCGCCATCTATTTTGAAGGGCATATGGATCAGAAGCTCTTCAGCCTGTTGATACCGTTCCTGATTCCGATCGCCGCGATGGGCGGGAACGCGGGCGTTCAGATATCGACGGTCATCGTTCGCGCCCTTGCGACAGGCGACGTGATGGCGAGCAAATTCAAGCGGGCGGCCTATCGCGAACTTCGAATTGCTGCGGTCCTCGGCATCGGCGCCGGAATATTCTCCACATGCGCCGTGTATTTCGTCGTCAACAACGGCGTTTTCTCCGGCCATGGCGAGGCCGGCACGGGCGTGCCGGTGGGATTCTCGGTGTTTCGCCTCGCGATGTCGGTTGGAATCGCGATGTCTGTGGCGATCGGGCTGTCGGGGACTCTCGGCCTGACATTACCTTATCTGTTTCGCCGCGTCGGTATCGACCCTGCGATCGCGACAGGCCCGCTGATCACGACGGCCAATGACGCGGTCAGCGCCTGCGTATACCTGTCGATTGCGACGGCGCTGCTCGTCTAGGTTTCTGAGCGGCGCATTGTCTTGTACCCTCGCGGCCCGGCTGGTAGCATTCCAAGTTTCGCCAGAGGCGGCATCGCGCCCGAGTCGGGCCAACCATATTGCGATTCAATTCATGATCGCGCGAGCCGCAATGGCGGTGATGGAGGTACATAGATGGCGGGAACCCCGACGTGCGACATTCGGAATCTGGCAGTCGTAGGACATAGCGGAGCGGGCAAGACCTCGCTTTGCGAGGCAATTCTCCATGCCACGGGCGCGACAAGTCGCCTCGGAAGCGTTGTCGATAAGACGAGCCATCTCGATCTCGACGATGAAGAAAAGGAAAGCGGTCATTCGATCGATTCCCACGTCATGAGCGTCATTCATGACGACAAGCGCCTGAATTTTATCGATACGCCCGGGGCCCCGGATTTCATCGGCCCGGCGATCGCGTCTCTCGCTGCGGTTGAGACGGCCGTCATCGTGATCAACGCCGTCGGCGGTATCCAGGTCAACACGCGCCGCATGCGCGAACAGGCGAAGAATTTCGGTCTGGGCCGCGTCATCGTCGTGAATCACATCGACGCGGAATCGGCCGATCTGGAACAACTCATCACGGACATCCGCGAGTCGTTCGGCCAGGTCGTTGCGCCTGTCAATCTGCCGACAAACGGCGGCAAAGCCGTCGTGAACTGCATCGAGAACGACGGCGGTGACACGGATATTCTCAGCGTCGAATCCGAGCACTTGAATCTGGTTGAGCGCGTCGCGGAATGCGACGACAAGCTGCTGGCCAAGTATTTCGAAGAGGGAACGCTGACGAAGGAGGAGATTCGCGGAAACTTCGTGAAGGCCGTCAAGGCGGGAACGATCGTTCCGCTGCTGTTCACGGATTCGCTGCACGAAGTCGGCGTCAAGGAGTTGCTGAACTTCATCGTTCGATGCTGCCCTTCGCCCCTGAATGGCAAGCAATACGTGATCAAGGACGGCGACAAAGAGACGCCGATCGATCCCAACGGCAACATGTTTGTCGGCCAGGTCTTCAAAGTTGCAATCGATCACAAGAGCAAGATCAAGTACCCCTTCATTCGCGTGTTGGCTGGACACATGAAGGGCGACGGCCATCTGTGCAAGCCGGGCGATCGCAAGGGGGTTCGCCCGGGGCATTTTCATCACTTCGTCGGCGGAACACACAAAGAAGCCGACGAAGCGGGCGCCGGCGACATCGTCGCCGTGGCGAAGCTGGACCTGAGTATCGGCGATACGTTGTTTGCCGAGGAGCACGAAGGCTCCGTCCCCATGATTAACTTTCCCACGCCGATGTACTCGCTCGCCATCATGCCGAAAGCGCGCGGCGACGAAGGCAAACTCGGGGAAGCAATCCATCGATTCATGGACGTCGATCCATGCTTCAAGACGATGCACGATCCGCAGACGCACGAACTTGTGATCAGCGGCAACGGCGACATGCACTTGCGCGTGGTCCTTCACAAGATGCTGAAGCAGTTCAAGATCGACGTTGATACGAAACCACCGAAAGTGCCCTATCGAGAAACGATCGTAAAGCCTTCCGAAGGCCATTATCGCCACAAGAAGCAGACAGGCGGTGCCGGACAGTTCGGCGAAGTCTATCTCAAAATCTCCCCACTGGAGCGCGGCAGCGATCCGACACTGGAATGGTCGTGGGATATCTTCGGCGGATCGATTCCCGGCCAGTTTGAGCCGGCCATCAAGAAGGGCGTCAAGATGCTGATGGAGCACGGGCCACTCGCCGGCTTCCCGATGCAGGACATCAAAGTCTCGATCACAGACGGAAAGCATCATCCGGTCGACTCGAAGGAAGTCGCATTCACGACTGCGGGCAAGTTCGCCTTCAAGGACGCCGTTTTGAAATCCAAGCCCGTCCTGCTCGAGCCGATCGTCAAGATCGAAGTTACGGGCCCCGGGGATCATGTCGGCGACATCACGGGCGATCTGGCCCAGCGTCGCGGCCGGCCGACGGGGCAGGACCTGTTGCCCGGAAACATGTCGCTCATCACGGCCGAAGTGCCGCTGGCGAAGTTGTCGGACTATCATTCCCGGCTCAGTTCGATGACGGGCGGCAAGGGCACTTACTCGATCGAGTTTTCGCACTATGAACAAGTGCCGAGTAACGAAACGCAGGCCGTGATGGCGCAGTACCAGCCGAAGGAAGACGAGGAAGACTGAGGCCCGGCCGCGGGGCCGTTCGAAAGGCGGGGCGAGGATCGATTGAATCCCGCCTCGATCGGAGTCTATCGACGTTGATGGGAATTGTGTCGTCGCGCGACAAAGCATTGAATACGGAACACGACGACAACCGAGAGGATCGGGAGCGCGGCGACGCGCCCGCGGATCCGACCGCAACGCCGAAACCCAGCGACGGTTCGAACGAGACCGCTCCGGGAATTCTGTCGATCCACGAACATCCGATTCCGTTCATGACGTTGGCGCGGATTCGCCTCGTACGATTCATGCTCGTCGCCGTCGTGCGCTGCTTCACGTTGACGGGGCTTTATCTACTCGGCTGCCTGTTCGCGATCGGGGAATACATCGTCGATTTTCGCCGGCGCCGGCGCGTCCACACGCGACTGAAGGAATACTTCAAGGATGAAGCGACGCCGTCGTTTCGTCGGCGATATGCCGTTCGCTACTTCATGCGCGTTCGTTGCGACAAGATGTTCTACACGATCATGGATCGCATACCGCGGGAGAAGATCGTCAATCGCGTCGAATTGACGGGAATCCAGAATATCGACGACGGTCGCGAAAAAGGCCGGGGCGTGTATGTCGCCTTGTGCCATTTCGGTTCGCATCATATTGCGGGGCTGTTGATGGCGCTACTCGGCTACGAGCTGGCGGGCGTTCGCGACGGCAAGGAAAGTGCCGTTCGTCGTTATATTCAATATCGATATACGGAGACGTTCCCCGAGATTCGCCGCATGAAGATGTTTGCGGCTAATTCGTTCCCGCGAGGAATCTATCGTCATCTGCAGCAGAACAAGATCGTGGCGAGCCTGCTCGACGCCGCCCGCAAGCGCGGCGAACACACGAAAACGGAACCCGTGCTACTCTTCGGAGAGGAACGCGATGTGCTCATCGGCCCCTTGCAGATCGCAATCCGCTGCGACTCCGTCATGCTGCAGGGGTTTATCGTTTCGAAACCGTACTATCGATATGAAGTCGTCGTCACGCCGCCGCTGATCGATCGGCAACCCGACGCGGATGAGCCCGAGGTGATTCGTGCAATTCTGAAGCAGTATGCGGCCGGCGTGGAAGACTTCGCGCGGCGGAATCCTGATCACTTGATGAATATCTGATTGCTCACGTTCGGATGAACAGCCGTTTGGCCCATCCTCTCCGAGGATGGGGACGCGATGATGCGGATACGGATTGAGCGTTCGACGGATCTCGGCGGCTGCTTCTCGCCCCTATCATCGCGCCACCCACCACTGAAGTGGTGGGCCACCCGACCTTTGAGGGCAAGCATGGCACCCGGCTATTCTTCAACACCGCTGTGCATGCGCGGTCCCGCTGCCTGGTTGGCGATGATCTCAGCTTCTGCGTCGAGCATTTCGTTCCAGCGGGCCTCGACGGCTTCCGCCGCGCCGGGGAGTTGTCGGGCGAGATCGATGAAGATGCGATAGTGTCCGTTCTCCGACGCCCAGAGATCGTCGTATAAGCGGCGCAATTCTTCATCGGGGCAGTTTCGCGAAAGCACTTCGAATCGTTCACAGCTTCGCGCTTCGATCAGGGCGGAGATCATCAGGCGATCGAGGAGTTCGTCCGTTCCCTTTCCATGCCGCACGAGTGCGCGGAGCTGGCTTGCATATTGATTGCGATGATGCTTCGCCAATCGGCCGCCGCGGCGGGCGAGCAGGCGCGTGACGACGGCGAGATGATCGACTTCGTCGCGCGCGATGGCGCTCATTTTCTCGACCCAGTATTCCGGCGGATTGGGTTCGGGCCAGCGGTTCAACAATTCCAGCGCGTTGGCGGCGGCCTTCTTTTCCAGATGGGCATGATCGTTCAACAGCGCGAGCGGATCGCGCAGAACCTGCTCGGCCCATGCGTCGGGCGTCTGGTAGCGAAGCGGAAGATCGGCCGAGCGCGACGCCATAGGGATTAGACGCTCACGCGGCTTTGGACGATACGGAATCGATTCGATACGAATGCACTGTCGCAAAGTGTTGCGTTGCCCGCCGGGTTCGCACCGCTGACATGGAAGTCGCTGAACGCCGCCGCCTGATTCACGAAGATCTGCCCCGTGAGATTGCAGGAAACGGCAGCGCCGGCTTCGCCGAGTGCATCGACCGCCCGATCAAGCACGGCGTCGTCATTCGAGTAAACGCCGGCCGTGATCGCACCACACGATTTCGCCCCTTCGGCGGCGAGGCGAATGCTCTGCCCTGTGTTATCCGTCGCAATGATGTAGGAGATCGGCCCGAACATCTCGCGCATGAAGAGTTCTTTTCGCCCCGCGTCAGTCTTCATGATCAATGGCGAATGAACGCGCGCATCCGGAAACGCTTCATTCTGCATCTTCGCGGATTCACGAAGCACATCGGCGCCTTCCTTCGCACTCTCACCGATCCGCATGACGGTTCGATCGTTCTGAATGGCGCCGAGGACTTCGGCGGCGCGGCGCGGTTCGCTGAGAAACCAATCGACAGCCTTGACGATCGCGCCGGCGACGTCGTCAAACGATTTCCGTTCGCCGCCGACGTCGATGCCGTCTTTGGGGATAAATATATTCTGCGGCGTCGTGCACATCTGGCCGGAATAGAGGCAGAGCGAAAAGGCGAGATTGCCCGTCATCGCCTTCAGATCGTCGCAACTGTCCAGCACGATGGCATTGACGCCGGCCTTTTCCGTAAAGACAACAGCCTGCGTCGCGTTCTTCTCCAGCCATGTACCGAATTCGGAACCGCCGGTGTAGTCGATGACTTTCACTTCGGGGCGGATGGCGACATCTTTCGTGACGGGCGCGGCGAGCGAGTCGGCGAGCAACGTGATGACGTTCGGATCCATGCCGGCTGCTTTGAGCACGTCGCGCGCGATCTCAACTGTGATCGCCAGCGGCAGGATCGCCCCCGGATGCGGCTTCACGACGACGCTGTTGCCCGTGGCGAGGCTCGCGAAGATGCCGGGATATCCGTTCCACGTCGGAAACGTCGAGCAGCCAATCTCCAGGGCGACGCCGCGCGGCATGATGCGATAACGCTTCTCGAGCGTGATGAATTCTTCCTTGCCGACTTGCTTCTTCCACGTCGCCTTTTCCGGCGTTCGCGTCATTTCGTCGTAGGCGTAGGCGACGGCTTCGAGACCGCGATCCTGGGCGTGCGGCCCGCCCGCCTGAAACGCCATCATGAACCCCTGCCCCGTCGTATGCATGACGGCGTTGGCAAGTTCGAAAGTTCGCTTGTTGAGACGATGGAGAATTTCGAGACAAATGCCAACGCGAGCTTCGACGCCCGCGTCGCGCCACGACGTCTGCGCCGATTGCGAGGCGCGAAGCAGTGTGTCGAGATCGGCCTTCGGATACGTCACGCCGAGTGCGGGACCGAACGGCGACGACTCTTCGCCGACACGGCCGACTTCGCCGGGCTGGCCTTCGATATTGAACGGCTTGTTGAGGCGGCCCTGAAAAGCCGTCAGACCGTCGTCCTTTGCGGACTCACCGTAGATCCTGCCACTGGGGATTTCGGGATAGGCGCTCCAGTAGGTGCGCTCGCGGATGGCATTTCGTGCGGCGTCCAACGTCTTTCGATGTTGTTCAAATAGGGGATGGCTCACGGCTCGTCGCTCCTGTTCGTGGTCGATGCATCGTCCCGGTTGTTCGACTGTTTGCAAGAACGGACATGATAGCAGGCCGCGCGGTTTTCGCACGGGAACGGCATGAGCGGAGCCGCGGATGCGGACGGGCTGCGAAATTGAGGCGATGGGCTGATTCTGAGGGGCCTACTCCCGTCGAACATGCTTGCATTTGAGGGCAAGCATGACAACTGGCAACGGGAACAAACAATTCGATGGCAAATCGGCTAATTCGCGAGGACGGCAGCGACGAACGCGGCGACATCCAGTCCGTTGATAACGGCGTCCTCGTTGACGTCAGCCCGCTGGAGATCGCAGCCACTGAACGTGGTCGGTGACAAGAGCGCCTCGACCATCAGCGGGGCATCGTTGACGTCGGCCGTTCCTGAACAATCCAGATCGCCCTGCTGCGACGGAACGAGTTCCCCTGTGGCGACGATCGAGCCCGTCATGGAGAAGTCCGTCATGACGCCCGTATCCGGATCGTCGACGAATCCCTCCGCGGAAAGATCGAGCATGAGAATGAATGTGTCGCCGTTTCGATGAATCGAGCCCGGTAAGTCGTTCACGATGGTTCCAGAGTCGAGGATGAACGGGCCTTCCGGAATCTGGCCATCCGCCAGTCCCGTCGCATCGACGTTGATATTGCCGATCAGCGCCATGTCGTTGGCAGTTTGCGTGAAGTCGCCCGCGACCACGGGGGCAGGCGCGCCCGGCACGTCGAGAATGACCGTGAGATCACCCGGCGCGGCGGTCACATCCACGCCCGCCAGGCAGACGATGAATTCGGCAAAGCAGAAATTGAGCGAAGTGGATTCACCTGTCGAGAGTTGCAGGTCGACAATCTGGATATTTCCAAAGGGCGCGACTGGCGTGTCGATAAACGCCGTGATCGTTCCGATCATCGTTGACGTATCCGTGGCAGTATCTCCGCCTGCGGGTGTGTCGAGCGTGATCGACACGACGACATCCGATTGCGCAGGCAGCACGTTGAACTGCACTTCGGCAGCTCGCGCAGGCATGTTGCCGCTTACGACTATGACACAGGCGGCGACAAAGAAAAGAGATAATGAACGCATCATTGAGTTACTCACGCTTCAGTCGCAGGTCACGATCGAGCGACGTTTCCGCGTCGCTCATCGACTTGTTGAATTCTGCGCGCGACTGGATCCCGTCGGCGCTGCGGGAATCCAATGAGCCTAATCAAATGACAACGTGCGCGTCAATGCGGGGGGAAACAGCATTGATCGACAAATATCGGCAGCGTCAGCGAATGGAGTTGTCGAGCGCCGCCCGTCCCGTGTCGGCGGCGGCCATCGCGATCCACTGGAAGAGGAAGTCCAGGATGCTCGTGATCATGCTGATCATTGCGGTGATGAAGTCAAAATCTTCCATGGCGTCGTCTCCGGAAAGCGTCTGTTAAGAAACGTCTTTCCGAAGTATCGGGCGAATCGACAACACGGACCAATTCACTCAGTTCGCGCTGAAGTGCCCTGCATCTTTTCGGACGTCAGCATAGCGGATTCCTCGCCGGCATTCGGCGTCACGAAGTGCGATGACTTACCGAAGAGATCCCGACGGATCAGGACGCCGAGCGGCGTCGTGTAATAGTTGTGGATATAGGACCCATATTCTTCGATCGCACTTTGCCAGTCACGACCGCCGTCTTCGATGGCACGGAGCGCGAAATAGACGCCGTCGATGCCGCCCTGATGGCGCGTGACGATGTCGGCGATCAGGATTTCCCTGGCGGACGCGCGAAGAAACTTCACGTCCAGCGTGTCCGCATGGAACACGATTCGATGAAGTTGCTCGATTCGTCTCAGAAGCCGATGAAGAAAATCATGAGAGTGAATCGCCAGGCTCAACTTTTCTTGAACTTCCGCAGAAATGTGCGGCATCGTATCCCTCCAGGCAGCGTCAGAAGCGATCATCCACGGAACCCGTGTTTGACCCGGATTTGGCCCGTTCATACACTTTTATCAGAACGCAAGCAATGGGCGATCCGATGAACCTTGCGACCAGATCGTCCCCGAACACATTCATTGTAGCGGGGGCGCGGCGTCCACATTCGGTTTGGCGCCGCAAAACGTAGTATCACCGATCCGCCAAGATCGATGTACGCAATTGAAACGCATCAGGTTCGTCGGAATCTCCTAACGCATCGATGTCGGCGACAATCACAAGCGGCGTTCATCATCCGGCCATCGCGCAGAAACTGAGGCAATCTCGTCGTGCCGACGTTAATGGTGTTACAAGGGCCCGACAAAGGCCAGCGATTTCGCGTCAAAAAGGATCAGGAGACGATCCTCGTCGGACGCTCTTCCGAAGCCACGCCGCTGACGGACTATACCGTCTCGCGCCGGCATGCGGAGTTGAAGCGCTCCGGCCGAAGCTGGATGCTCGACGATCTTCGCAGCGCCAACGGAACCTATCTGAACGAAAAACGACTCGAACGCCCCACGCGACTCAAGGACGGCGACAAGATTCGCATGGGCGCGACAATTCTCGTCTGGGACGGAAGCGAAGGCGAAACGCGCGGCAGCCGCACGACGCTGGCGGCAGACTTTGTCGATCTGGACGCCGGCGGCAGCGCCGAAGGATCGATCATCGGGACAGTCAGCGCCGGCGACGACAGCATGATTCTCGCCTCGCCGGCGGCGGCGGAGGCGGTTCGTTCGTGGCGCGTGATTTCGACATTGCTCGACGCCGTCGGCTCGGCACTGACGCCGTCGCAATTGACGCAGCGCGTGCTGGACCTGGTCTTCGAGGAGGTTCCCGCCGATCGCGGGTTCATCCTGTTGCGCGACGAGAAGTCGGGAAAATTCGAGCTGGAGGCGATTCGGGCCGTTGATGAAAAACAGGATCGCGTTCGCGCCGGCCGGCATATCGTCGATCACGTCATCGAGAAGCGCGAGGGCGTTCTCTGTTCGAATGCGATGAGCGATTCGCGATTCAATCGCCCCGACGACACGAGCATCAAGGCCATCGGTCTGAGTTCGGTCATCTGCGTACCGATGATTGCACATGAACGCGTCATCGGCGTGATCTATGTTGATTGCGCGATGGCGAAGCACATCTACTCGGAAGAGCAGTTGCGGCTCGTCGCGGCGATCGGCCAGATGTCGGGCGTTGCGATCGAGGAGGCGCGACTGGTCAACGAGCGCATGAGGACGGAACGCCTCGCGGCGGCGGGCGAGACAGTCGCGGCGCTGTCGCATTACATCAAGAACATCCTCCAGGGGCTTCGCGGCGGATCGGACGTCGTCGAGATGGGCATCCGCGGTGGCAAGACAGAGACGATCGAACAGGGCTGGGAAATCGTCCGCCGCAATCTGGACAACATCTTCTCACTCACAATGAACATGCTCGCATTTGCGAAGCAGCGCGAACCCCGGCGTTCACCGGTTCAGATCGAGTCCGTGTTGAAAGACGTGCTGAAACTCGCCCAACCAAGGGCGGACGAGCGCGGCATTCTGCTCAAGACGCGCATCGATGAGGACGTTCCGGCGATTCCCGTGGACGAGGCGGGAATCCATCAAGTCGCGCTCAACATTATCAACAACGCCATCGACGCCGTACCGCGATCCGAAGGCGTCGTCAACGTGACGTTCGAGTTCGACGAGGACGAGAAGGCGGCGATCCTCGTCGTCGGTGACAACGGCGACGGTATTCCCGAAGAGATGCGAGAGAAGATCTTCGACGCCTTCTATTCAACGAAGGGGCACGGCGGCACAGGCCTGGGGCTCGCCGTGGCGAAGAAGATCGTGGACGAGCACCAGGGACGGATTACGGTCAAGAGCGTGACGGGCGAAGGGACGCTGATTCGAATCGTCCTGCCGGCGACACCGCCGGGAACGTCGATCGACAGTGCGGCAACGCATGGACCGGCGACGTAGGGCCGCGTGATTCGAGTACGCGCAGAATCCCCAATGATTTCGCACATTTGACATCATCGCGGCCCCCCCAATTATCCGTAGGGATCAAGCGAAAATAGCCCCGCGATTTATCGCTGGGGTTCTACACCATCCTCTACCTAATTCCGTCCCGTAAAGACGGATTGCGTCTTGCGCGCAGGCTTCACGCCGTCCCTACGGGACGGCCATTTGGATTGGGTGCGACGCTTGACCCAGCCTTGAATGGCTGGGCTATTTTCAATACGTCCCTATGGGACGCGAGATGGCACAGAGTCTCACCTTTCTGACAAGAC
>JAJDEC010000553.1 GCA_029259995.1 Phycisphaerae bacterium | reverse complement strand
CCGTGATTGCCGCCGTCATTGCCGTCTTCATGCTCGTGGACCTTCGAGACGTCGCAGAGAATTTCATCTATATGGAACGGCACGGCGGAGTTTTTGCGTCGCTCGTCAAACATGCATTCGGCTGGGGTTCATTCAATCTGGCATTCTGGTTGTTGCCGATTGCCGCTCTTTTTGTCGCCGTCCGGCCGGATGCGGAGATGCGATGGCGCGCCGTTCTGCTCGCCGTCGCGCTGCTCGGTATCGACGTCTGCATCTTCGCACTCACGCCGCAATTTCGTTTCGCGATGAACGACCAGACACCGTCGCGCGTCTTCATGCAGGTCCTGCCTGCCATCATCGTCGCGCTCGCCATTCCGGTCTCGACGGGGCTCACTTGCCGCACGCCGTCGAACTCGGCCGGTGGCGAACCGGTCCGCTAGGAGCGCCGCCATGCCCCGCTATCAACTGACGATACGATCTGAATTCAGCGCCGCCCATCAGTTGCGTTTGCTGGACGGTTCCCTTGAACCGCTTCACGGGCACAACTGGCCCGTGGAAGTGATCGTGGAAGGGGAGAAACTTGACGGCATGGGCGTCCTCGCGGATTTCACGGTCCTCGAGCCGAAACTGCGGGCGATCACGGATCAACTTCACGACACGTTTCTCAACGACAACGCCGCACTCCAAGCCGATAACCCGTCTACGGAGCGCGTGGCACGACATATTGCCGACTCGTTCGCGGCGGCGTTGCCTGCGGGGGTGCGGATCGTGAGCGTTCGCGTATGGGAGACACGTGCGTGTGCGGCCACGTATTTGCCGTAGGGCACGGGGTGTTGGTGCTAAGTATCTTTCGGCGGGGCCGTTAGAATCGACATATGATGTCGGTGTGATGGATATCCGAAATCCGGAGCAGGATTGCAGGGTGCGGGATAGCGATCCATGGACATCGTTCGTAAGTGATGATCCTGCCAGTGATTGACGATAGACTATCAGAGTTCTAGGATTCAGTGAAGCGTAACGTCCCTTAACCTGGACAGCGGGTCTCGATCACCCATGCATCCTTCCTGCCAACTTTGTCACGAACAGCCTGCGACGGTTCACCTGACCAATATTCTCGATGGGGGTGAAAAGCGGGAGCGCCATCTCTGCGATGCATGTGCCGAGAAGGAAGGCGTTCTGCCAAAGCCCGTCAACGTCATGGCGCAATTGTCGGCGTTTGTGGAGACGAGCAAGGGCTCGGCGCAGCAAGTCGCCGGCCTGACGTGCCCTCAGTGCAAGCTCTCCTTCGTGGAGTTTCGCAACAAGGGCGTCCTCGGCTGCCCGGGGGATTACGACGCGTTTGCGAAGGCGCTGGTTCCGCTCATTGAGCGGGCGCATCAGGGGGCGTCGCACCACGTTGGCAAGACGCCGCGCCGCCTCGGTGTGGCGCGCAGCACAGACGGCGATCTCATTCGCCTGCGCCGCGAACTCACACGCGCCGTCGACGACGAACGCTTTGAAGATGCCGCCCAGCTTCGCGACACGATCCGCTCTCTGGAGACGACATGAACGTCAACGACATCATGTCCAAACCCGGATGCTGGCTCGGTGAAGCGGGACCGTTGTCCGACATCGTCATCAGCTCCCGCATTCGTTTGGCGCGCAATGTCGCCGGTTATCCGTTCCTGAGCCGGGCGACGCATTCCCAGCGCAACGATCTCGCCAAGTTTCTGCGAGAGCGCCTTGAGGGATCCCGATTCCAATCGGGCTTTACCTATCTCGATGTTGATGAGCTCGACGAATTGAGTTGTCAGGTGCTTGTCGAACGACATCTCGTCAGCCGGCAGCTCGTCGAGGCCAAGGGCGCGCGCGGCGTTTCCGTTTCCGATGCGCAGAATACGGTCGTGATGGTCAACGAAGAAGATCATCTTCGAATGCACGTCGTCGGCCCCGGCATGCAGCTCGACGAGCTTTGGACAGTCGTCAACGAATTGGACGACTCGATCGAATCCGAAGTCGATTACGCATTCCATCCGCGATACGGCTACCTGACGGCCTGCCCGACGAATGTCGGATCCGGGATTCGCGTGTCTGTCATGTTGCACTTGCCGGCACTCAAGCTGACTGGCGAAATCGAGCGCGTGCTCCGCGCCGCCAAGGACATGAACCTGGCCGTTCGCGGTCTGTTCGGCGAAGGCACCGAAGCGACGGGCGACTTTTTCCAGGTCAGCAATCAAGTCACGCTGGGCCGGGCCGAAAAGGAAATCGTCAGTGAGTTTCGTTCGACGATCGTCCCCCGCATCGTTGAATACGAGCGCATGGCGCGTCAGGCATTGCTCGACGAGAAATCCCGGGCCCTTGATGATCGAATCTTCCGATCCTACGGAACCCTGCGGCACGCGCGAACCATCAGCAGCGAAGAAACGCTGTTGCATCTCTCGCATCTCCGACTCGGCGTTCATATCGGTCGAATCAAGGACGTCCCCGTGACTGTTCTCAACGAGCTGTTTCTCGAAACCCAGCCGGCCCATCTCCAGAAGATGCACGGCGGCGGCAAGCTCACGGGCGAACAGCGGAGCGCAGCCAGGGCGGATTTAACTCGCCAAAAGCTGGGCAACGCCTGATCAAACAAGTCGTTCTTCTGACAGCAATCGTACGTAAATCGGCGTCGCGCCGGCGGTTACCCGCTTTTTACTGGCGATTCGGCTCGAATACCGCATAGAATGGACTGCCATGGGGGAGTGACCATTCCTCGGCGAGGATTTTTTCATGTCGACTGTCCGAAACATCCTGGCGGGAAAAGGCAAAGACGTTGCCACGATTGCACACGACAAGACGGCCCTGGACGCGGCGAAGATCATGCACGACTCGCACATCGGCTCCGTGCTCGTGATGCGCGACGGCAAGATTGCGGGCATCTTTACGGAACGCGATCTGATGAATCGCATCGTCGCCGAGCAGCGCGACGCCAAATCGACAAGAGTCGTCGATGTGATGACTGAGCGAATCACCTGTTGTTCGCCGGATACGACGCTTGATACCTGTCGCAGTGCGATGACCAAGAATCGAATCCGCCATCTTCCTGTGCTCGACGACGACGGAAAACTCGTTGGCATCATCTCCAGCGGCGATATTCTCGCGCGCGAGCTGAAGGACA
>JAJDEC010000552.1 GCA_029259995.1 Phycisphaerae bacterium | reverse complement strand
TAGGGACGGAATGAGTGCCACGCGCCTGGCTCACGCCGTCCCTTCGGGACGGCAATGCGCAAGAGAACTCTCGTCTCAATCCCAGCCTTGAAAAGGCTGGTCTATTCTCATGTCGTCCCTGCCGGGACTTGGTGGAATGCAGCCGCCGCGTCGACAAGCGCCGTCAATGGTCCCCGAAAACCCGTGAAGAGCGCAAGAAAAAGACCCGTCTCGATAAACGAGGCGGGTCGAAAAAACGCCAGGCTGTATCACCGTCGTAATGCCGTTCGGAGGCAAATTCCTTGAACCCTGACAACGCAGGTGGGCGCTTTTCGCGACGGCCGTACCGCTTCGTGAAATGC
Organism: Phycisphaerae bacterium; assembly: GCA_029259995.1. Taxonomy (GTDB): domain Bacteria; phylum Planctomycetota; class Phycisphaerae; order UBA1845; family UTPLA1; genus ECT2AJA-110-A. The sequence goes on along the minus strand of JAJDEC010000552.1, from coordinate 2,678 downwards.
CGAAGTTCGTACGGCATGCTAACGCTGATCGGCTCCCTAAGGTTCAAGTCTTAACGGGTCAAAGAATTTCGGCTCCCGTATCGAACATGAGAGTGAAACAACCTGAACGACAATCTCATTGTATGACGTTCGGACTGCAATAGGCAATGATCTTAGATCGTCCGAGATCAACGGATTCTGGAAGCGGATTTCGGAAAACTTCGTGACCATGTACAAAGGATGCGATGGCACGGAGATTGCTGTATTGAATCTCCGATTCGTTGTCGACTAAACTGGAGAGAGTAGATTTGAAGTGTAACGCGGATGTTGCACAACGGATGCGGCGCCACGATGGATGGCATACGATGGCAGAACCTATTTGTCGGCCAACTTCTCGAGTTCTTTGCGGCTCTTTCCCGGAAACCTTTTGAAGAGCTTCGCAAGTTCCGCGTCGGCCTGATCCGCCATTCCGTTGGCTTCCAGCGTCTTGATCGTTGACAACGCCGACCTGAGTTCGCGACGCCGGCGCTCGCGTTTGATGATCTTCCAGATCGACTTGTCGTTTCGAAGTTTGATCGCCTGCTCGGCGCAATCCTGTCCCGTCGGGCAATCCGGATATCGCTTGGCAATCGTGCGATACGCCCGGTAGAGATCATAGTATCGAGCGGGTTCTTCCTTGACTCGCTTCTCCAGTTGCACGACGCGCTTCAGACGCGTCGTCGCTTCATGCTCCTGAATCTGAACCTGCGCGGCCGGATTCTTGTCGATTGCCTTGATGATTCGTTTGGCCAGGCGCGAAACACTTGGAAACGACTGCGGCAACTCCAGGCCGCTGAACAGGTTTGCATAAATCGACTTGGTCTTCCTGGCGATGTCCAGGGCTTCGATGAAATTCCCCTCATCGTAGAGGGCCTTGGATCGCATGACTTCGCGCATGCCTTCGTCGTGGATACCCTTCAGGGCGTTGAAGGCAGTCAGCCCGGGGCCGTCCAGTCCGATCGTGCCGATTGCCGCCTTGAATTTCGTTTTGGCCTGAATGATCTTTCCATCGGCGAGCAGCCTCTGGCCCGACTCAAGATATTGCTGAGCCTTCGCCACCAGCCCGCGCCGCTGGGCGTCAGGGTCCATCGGATCGCGACCGCCGCCGCCGAAGATGGGCGGGCCCGCCAGGGCCGCTTGCGAGCCGACGAGGGCGATGACGGCGCAGAAAAAAAGCCTCCGGCTGCGTTTCGCTTCCAGAGGCTTGGCTGTTTGTGTGTTCATCTGGACGATATCGCGCTACTTCGTCGACCGCGTGACAGGGCGGGTTTCGAAGATGGACTGCGTTCGCAGAATTCTCCATTCGCCGGGGAACGCGTGGTACGCATGAATGTGCAGCTCATACTGCCGCATCTCGAAATCGATGAACGAGAAGGGCACGAGACCATTCGTCGTCCACTGTTCATAGGGGACGTACATTCCGCGCGTCTGGGCGTACTGCGACAGATCGCGATAGGTCGTGCGGAAGATGTGTTCCGTTGTCTCTTCGACCTGGCTGCTGAAGATGTATCGCATGTTGTCGCCGAAGCGATACGTGAAATCTCGCTCGCCGCGGAAGCGGAACTGGGTCACGAGTCCACGATCGGTCAGCAAATCACAGGGCGGCGAGGTCAACTCCGTCACGAGCATGCCGCCGCTCTGTACAGTGACGAGATGGCTGAGCCCGACGACCCAGATATCCGCCTGAAAGTTGCTGTACTCGATGTGTTTGTCCAGATAGATATGGAACAACTCCGGATGGAGCGCGCGGCGATACAGATAGAAATTCAGGTCTGTACTGCGCTGTTTTGTCAGGCCAAGTTCTGGCACGGTTGAATCCTTCATCGTACTTACGTTGCTCCCAATCTGCGTGGGCGATTTCCTCAAAATTTCCTACGTACGCCGCTCACAATCGGGTCATTATATCTGACCTGTTTATCGCTATTCAACGAAATATTCGTGCGATTTTTCACAAAGTCGACTGTACGGACCTTGCGGAAACCTAACACGCTGCCAATCATGCCCTTATCCGCGGTTTTTGCGCGGATCGTGACCTCAGGAAACGGGGCGTTCCCGTTCCGAGCAGACATGGTTGAGGGGCCTCATGGCGGCGATTCAAATCGGGACAAAATGGGTCGGGAACGACGGGCCGCTGGCGATCATCGCGGGGCCGTGCGTGATCGAATCCACCGAGCATTGTCTCCGTGTCGGAGAGGCCGTGGCGCGGATGTGTGAGCGCCTTGGACTGACATATCTCTTCAAATGCAGCTTTGACAAGGCAAATCGTACGAGCCTGACCGGTTTTCGAGGCCCGGGCATCGAAGAAGGCCTCCGAACGCTGGAGACCGTCAAGCAGCAACTTGGCGTGCCGGTCGTCACGGATATCCACCTCCCGGATCAGGCATCGACAGTCGCCGGCGTCGTTGACGTCTTGCAGATTCCCGCCTTTCTTTGCAGGCAAACCGATCTGCTGCTGGCGGCAGGGGCGACCGGGAGCGTCGTCAACGTCAAGAAGGGCCAGTTCATGGCGCCGGAACAGATGGGGCAGGCCGTCAAGAAAGTGGAATCGAGCGGCGGCCGGGCCCTCCTGACGGATCGGGGAACATTCTTTGGCTATGGGCGGCTGGTGAACGATTTTGCGGGAATCGAGATCATGAAGGCCTTCGCGCCCGTGGTGATCG
>JAJDEC010000551.1 GCA_029259995.1 Phycisphaerae bacterium | reverse complement strand
TTATGGCGTTTGCTAAACCAAGATAAGAATCTGAGTCGAAATGCAGAATGTTTAAATGAATGTGGCATAGGCGCGAAAGCCCGTTGCGAACCGGCTTTTAGCCGGTTCCACGCGATGAATCATTCCCAGTTCGTACCTAGTTCGTCAGAAGCGGCCTCAATCCATCCCAAACCAGCACCTTCGAGCCCGCCAGCACCAGCGCCGCCCGGAACAGCTTCACAAACAATTCCGGCGACACGTGTGTGATCAGTTTGCGGCCGATGAACGTGCCGATGATCGCCGCCGCCGACATACCGATCAGCAGGGGGCCGAACTTCGTCACTTCGATCGAACCGAGTGCTGCAAAGACGATCAGCTTCTCGAAATGCGTGATCATCTGGCACATCGCCTTCGTCGCGACAAGCCGCTCCTTCACGAAGTCGCGCCGCGCGAACAGTGGTGCGATCAAAGGGCCCGTCGCCCCGACGATCAGCGCTGCCGCGCCCGCCATGAATCCCAACAGCGGAAAGTCGTACCAGACCATCCGGCCGCCGGCGCTCTTCGGCTTCGGCAGGAAGGTTGCGATGAGAATGTACGCGCCGATCAGAATCTTCAGATAGGGCTGTGCTGCCGGCATCTTGCCGATCGTCAGCAGAAGATACACACCGACGCACATGCCCGGCAATGTGCCGAGGGCGAAGCGGCCGACGGTTCGATAGTCCACGAACGGCAGAAATGCGAAGGTGCGCGTCCCGTTGCTGACAAGCTGCACGGCCCCATGCAGCGGAATCACATCGTCGTGATCCTGCATCACGCTGAACATGATGGCCAGCAGCAGGATGCCGCCGGCCATGCCGAGCATGCCGCTAAGCGTGGCTGTCGCCAGGGCGGCGAGGATCAGGATCGCGATCTTGAAGATTCCCATGTCGCAGTGACCGCAGCAAGTTTCCCAACGGATTCAGGCGGGCTATATTTCAACATTCGACAAGGCGAGGATGATCCGCGGCGCGGTACGCGCCGTCAAATCGGGATGCCATGATGGCGGGTGCTGACAATATCCTGTTGCGATTCGCAAGTGAGGCGGACCTGCCTGACATCGCCGCCATCTATGCTCACTACGTCGCCCACTCCGTCGCGACATTCGCCAATGTCAATCCGACGGAGGATGAATGGCGCAGATGGCTCGCTGATCACACGGGCCCCCATCCCGCCATCGTCGCCGTCATGGGGGATCGCATCGTCGGCTGGGGCACGTTGTCGCGCTGGAATGCGCGATGTGCCTATCGAACGACCGTCGAGGATTCCGTCTATGTGCATGCCGACATGCATCGACGCGGCGTGGGCCGTGCCCTGCTCGGCAGGCTCGTCGAACTCGCCCGGGAGCTCGGCCATCGCATCATCATCGGCCAGATCGCCGATCATCAGGCGGCGAGCGAAAGGCTCCACGAATCGTTCGGATTTCGCCGCGTGGGTTGCCTGGAGGATGTCGGCTTCAAGTTCGGCCGGGCTGTCGATGTGTCGATCTTCCAGCTCACGCTGCGGCCGCCGCCCGACGGAGATTGACGATCTGTCGTGATATCGGGCCGCACCTTTTCAGCGGATTCACGGCGAATCGTCGCATAGTTCCAGTTCGGGCGGAGCGCGTGCGGATCGGCCGAAATGCGGCATGGGCCCTTTTTTTCCGCAATCTGCGAGTCGCAGGGCAAGTGCCCGGCCGTTGCGGTTGCTTGTCGCAACGCGCGGGGAACACGACAATGGGTCGTCGCACGACAGCCTCAAGACTCAAGGTGGAACCTCGATTCATGCCGGAACGCACAGAACATGTGACGCGCATTCTCCAGGCCATACGCGACGGCGACAGCAAGGCGAGCGCCGAACTGCTGCCACTGGTGTACAGCGAACTGCGGGAGTTGGCGAAGCATCGCATGGCGAACGAGCCCGCCGGCCATACGCTTCAGGCGACGGCGCTGGTTCATGAAGCGTACATGCGTCTGCTTGGGAACGAGCGCGACGATCCGCGTTGGGACAGCAAGGGCCACTTTTTCGCGGCGGCCGCGGAAGCCATGCGCCGCATTCTCGTCGAGCGAGCCCGAAAGTACGGCCGAATCAAGCATGGCGCCGGGCGTAGGCGCGTGCCCATCGATGATGTGGCGACGCTGTCCGATCGGGACACGGATTCCGACGCGCTGCTCGCGTTAGATGAATCCCTGCAACGGCTCGAAGCATTGAACCCGCGGCAGGCGCGTGTCGTCGAAATGCGCCATTTCGTCGGATTGACGATCGAAGAAACGGCGCGGGCCATGGACGTGTCGCCGGCGACAATCAAGTCGGACTGGCTGTACGCCCGGGCGTGGCTGCATCGGGACATGACGCGAGACGAACCATCGGACGGAGCCAGCGAATGAGTTCCGATCGACAGAGCCGTATACACGAGTTGTTCGCCGCAGCGATCGATGAAGATCCCGGCGAGCGCGAGTCGCTGTTGCGCCGCGAGTGCGGCGGCGACGAGGCGCTGTTCGACGAAGTGCGCTCGCTGCTGTCCCATCATGAGGCGGCCGAGGGATTCATCGACACGCCCGTCATTCAGAAAGCACTCGACGATTCCGCCACGGCGGACCTGCCCATCGCCAGGGATGCGGATTCGACGCCGCCGATGCCGGATCGAATCGGCGCTTATCGTGTCATTCGCCGGCTGGGTGAAGGCGGCATGGGCGTCGTGTATCTCGCCGAGCAGCAATCGCCCAAGCGAACCGTCGCGTTGAAAGTCATTCGATCCGGCGTCATGTCGCCGCGTACGTTGCGGCGCTTCGAGCACGAGGCACAGGTTCTCGGCAGGTTGCAGCATCCCGGGATCGCGCAGATTTTTGAGGCAGGCACGGCGCGTGTTGCAGGGCAGACACAGCCGTTTTTTGCGTTGGAATACATCGAGGGTTTGTCGCTCTCGGACTACGCAAGCAAGGAGCGACTCGGCGTCCGCGCCCGAATGCAACTTCTCGCGCGCATCTGCGACGCCGTGCATCACGCGCATCAGAAGGGCGTCATTCATCGCGACCTGAAGCCGAGCAACATTCTCGTCGATGGGGCCGGACAGCCGAAGATTCTCGACTTCGGCGTGGCCCGCGTGACGGATTCCGATGTGCACGTCACGACATTGCAGACGGATGTCGGGCAGCTCGTCGGCACAATTCCTTATATGAGTCCGGAACAGATCACGGGAAGCGGCGATGAACTGGATACGCGCAGCGACGTATACGCACTTGGCGTCGTTTGCTATCAGTTGTTGACGGGGCAGCTTCCGTACGATCTGGCGCGCAAAGTGATTACCGAGGCGGCCCGGATCATTCGTGAAGACGAACCGACGCCAATCAGCACGATCAATCGCTCCCTGCGAGGCGACATCCAGACGATTGTCTTCAAGACGCTGGAGAAGGATCGTGAGCGTCGCTATCAGTCGGCGTCGGAACTTGCAGCCGATATTCGACGTTACCTGAAAGATGAGCCCATTGTCGCACGGCCGGCCAGCACCATCTATCAGATCCGGAAATTCGCGAGGCGCAATAAGGCGATCGTCGGCGCGACGATCGCCGTCATCATTGCATTGGCCGGCGGACTGATCTATTCGAACATTCAGCGGGAGCGGGCCGTTGGCGCGGAACAGTTTGCGAGAGTCGAGGCGGACCGAGCGCGTCGTGAAGCCCGGAAGGCCGCCGACGCGGAACAGTTGGCCCGGAGCGAAGCAGAGCGAGCGCAACGCGAAGCCCGGAAAGCCGCCGGAGTGACGGACTTCCTGATCAGGACCATTGCGAGCGCCTCGCCCGTGGACGCCGGCGATCGCGATTTGACGGTTGTCGAGCTGATGCTGGAGGCGGCGGAGCGCGTCGAGATCGAATTGGCTGACGAGCCTGTTGTTCTGGCGGGCGTCCAGACGACGATTGGTCGTGCGCTGTCCAGTCTGGCACGTTACGACGAGGCCGAGATTCAGTTGCAACGGGCGCTGGCGTCGCAGACGGCACTGCTCGGCGAGGACCACGTCGAGTCGATTGCGACGACTCAGGTCCTTGGAACGCTGCGGAAACTGCAGGGGCGTTATCCGGAAGCGGAAACGTACATGGCCAGAGCGCTCGAGTTGTCCGAACGCGTCAACGGACCGCGATCGAAACACACGGCCCAGATTGCCAATGACATGGGTACGATTCGCCTGCGACTCGGCCGCTACGATGCGGCGCTGGTCGAACATCAACGCGCGCTCGACATCATGGTCGAGCTCGAAGGCGAGGATTCCGCCATGACGGGCGAGATACTCGGAAACATTGGGTTTGCATTGTCGGCGCTGCAGCGATTTGATGAAGCCGAGAAGGCGCTGACGCGGGCGTTGGAGATTACAAAGGCCACGGGCGGCGATCGTTCGATCATCGTTGCAAGTCTGTTGAACAATCTCGGATTTATCCGCCGCAACGCAGGTGATCTGGCCGGCGCTGTCGAAGCGACGCGCGAAGCCCATCAGATCGACGAAGAAGTCTACGGCAAGGAACACCCGCGAACAATTCGTTCGCTATCCAATCTTGCCGTCATGCTTCGCAGGACGGGTGAATCCGAAGAAGCGGAGCGGCTCTATCGAGAAGTCGTCGTACGAAACACAAAGGTGCTGGGGCCGGACCATCCATCCGTGGCGAATTCGCTGACGAATCTCGGATTCCTCCTGTCGATCACGAATCGGGAGGAGGAGGCGTGTGAAAAGTTGGCGGAAGCGCTGCGCATCCTTCGTGACGCATTACCGGCCGGACACGTCAAGATTGCCAACACCCTCTCCAAGTATGGCGACGCGCTGATGGGGCTGGATCGGTACACGGACGCCGAAGCGATGTTTCGAGAGGCCGGCGAGATTCTCGTCAATTCGCGCGGTTCCGAAAGCTGGCCCGTCGGTTCGACATCGTGCAAGCTGGGCCGTTCGTTGATCGCCCAGGATCGCGGCGACGAAGGAGAGCCACTCATTCGGCGAGGCGTCGAAATTCTTCTCAGGGAAGGATACGTCAAAGGCGAAGTCGAGCGCGGCGTGTTCGTATTGGCGGCTTTCTACGAATCCAAAGGCGAACAGGAAAAGGCCTCGGAGATTCGAAGATTGCTGGATCGCGCGATGGCCGAGGCGACTACCGCAAGCGACGAGGACTGACGCAGGATGATGCGGTTCGCCGCAGCATTATCGATCGACGCCTGGCGCAATATTTGCTCCGTCCGAATTCACTTCGTGCATATTCTCTGCCCCGTCTCGGTTATCGGGTTCGCAATTCAATCCGCTCCGAGTTCGATTTTCGCTGACATTTTCACGCCCTGCGACAGAATTTGCTTCGTCCACGAATGACATATCGATTGGTCTGCCGGAATCGTCCGTCTCCCGACGCATCGCCAATGATCGAGACTCTCCCAATCCTTAAGTAAAGGCTCGCTCAATCGCAAACGATGATGTTTTCAGCCCTGCGCTCATGTTGGCGCGAGGGCGATGATGTACCTGCTCGTCGGAGGATTTTGCTGATGGCCACTGCGGTAGCTCAGACGCCCACCAAGTCGATGGATGACGTCGCCGCCATGCGTGCGGAATCGACGAATCAGATCGTCGGATTCCGGCTCGCCAACGAAGAATACGGCGTCGACATCATGCGCGTGCAGGAGATCATTCTGCCGGGCGAGATCACGCAGATGCCGGAAGTTCCGGACTATATCTGCGGATTGATCAACCTCCGCGGTCACGTCATTCCCATTGTCGATTTGCGCCAACGCTTCGGGCTTCCCGTCAGCGAACGCGACGAACATACGCGGATCATTGTCGTCAATGTCGGCAACAAGACGATCGGAATGGTCGTCGACGCCGTCAACGAAGTGTTACGCATCAATGAAGCACAGCTCGAACCGCCGCCGTCAAGCATCGTCGGCATCGAGCACGTCTACATCAAAGCGCTGGTCAAATTCGAGGACAAGCTGCTGATTCTTCTCGATATCGAGAGCATTCTCTCGCGGGAAGAGGCGGCGAAATTGGTCGGCGGTTAATCGAAATTAGCGGCGGATTGTTCGGCGGGCACGTTCGCGGCAGACCGATCCGGGTTTTCAAGCGTAGGGCACTGGCCAGAAGAGGTAAGTGAAGAAATGACCACCAACAAGAAGAATAACGACGCGTCTGTCACGAATCAGGAAACGAACCCCATCGATCTCGTCGGCCAGATCAACGCCATCAAGAAAGTCATGGCGGTCATCGAGTTTGAACTCGACGGCACGATCATTACGGCGAACGACAACTTCTGCAACGCAGTGGGTTACGAGTTGTCTGAGATCCAGGGCAAGCACCACAAGATCTTCGTCGACGACGATTACAAGTCGAGCCCGGAGTACAAGGCGTTCTGGAAGAAGCTCGGCAGTGGCGAATTCGTTGCGGGCGACTTCAAGCGCGTCACGAAAGACGGCAGCGAGATCTGGATCCAGGCGTCCTACAATCCCATCTTCGATGAGAACGGCGAGCCGTTCAAAGTCGTCAAGTACGCAACCGACATCACGGAACAGAAGCTGCGCAATGCAGACTACCAGGGCCAGCTCGAAGCCGTCGGCAAGGCGATGGCGGTCATCGAATTTAATCTCGACGGCACCATCATCACGGCGAACGAGAACTTCTGCGGCGCGCTCGGCTACAGCCTCTCCGAGATCAAGGGCAAGCACCATCGCATGTTCGCACCCAAGGACTATGCGAACAGCCCGGAATACGCAGAATTCTGGAAGCGGCTCAATCGCGGCGAATTTGTCGCTGGCGAATTCAAGCGCATCGGAAACGGCGGCAAGGAGATCTGGATTCAGGCCTCCTACAATCCCATCAACGACGCGAACGGAAAGCCGTGCAAAGTCGTCAAATTCGCGTCCGACGTGACAGAGCAGGTCAATCTGCGCCTCGAAGCCTCGCGACTCATTCCCGTCGTCGAGAACGCGCCGACCAACATCATCCTTGCGAACACCGATCTCACGATCACCTATGTGAATCCGGCGACAACCAAGGCCCTGAAGCCGTTGGCCCACTTGTTGCCGGTTCCCCTGGACAAAGTCGTCGGCAGCAACGTCGACGTATTTCATCAGAACCCCGCGTATCAGCGAAACATCCTGTCGGATCCGAAGAACCTGCCGCACCAGGCGACGATCGAACTGGGCGACGAAAAGCTCGATCTGCTCGTCAGCCCGATGTACGACAGCGACGGCAAGTACATGGGCCCGATGGTTACGTGGGAACTCGTGACCGAAAAGCTGAGAACGGAATTCGAGGCTGCCAAGAAGACGGCGATGATCGAAAACACGCCGACCAACATGATCCTGGCAGACAAAGATCTCAACATCACGTACGTCAATCCGGCGACCGTCAAGAATCTCCAGCCGATTGCACATCTGCTGCCGGTGCCGATCGAGAAAGTCGTCGGCAGCAGCGTCGACATCTTCCACAAGAATCCGGCGCACCAACGTCAGATACTGTCGAATCCAAAGAACCTTCCGCACAACGCCGTTATCGAACTCGGCGATCAGAAGCTGGATCTGCTTGTCAGCCCGATCCTCGATCAGAACGGCGATTACATCGGCCCGATGGTCAATTGGGCGAACATCACTGAGAAGCTCAAGATGGAAGCGGATCAGAAGGTCATGGCCGAGAAAATCGAGCGCGACGCCGCGGAGCTTTCCGACAAGGTCAACAAGCTCCTCGCCAACGTCCAGGCGGCCGCAGGTGGCGACTTGACGACCGACGTGACGGTCGACGGAGAGGACGCGATCGGCCAGCTCGGCGAAGGCCTGAATCGGATGATCTCGTCGCTTCGCGAAATCATCGTTCAGATTGCCGACGCGGCGACGCAGTTCACCGAAGGTGCCCGCGTCGTTTCCGAAGGCTCGACGTCGCTCTCCGACGGCGCTCAGACGCAGTCGGCGAACGTCGAACAGATGTCTGCAGCCGTACAGTCGTTGAACAAGATGATCGGCGGCGTCGCGGAGAACGCGAAGAATGCCGACAAGATCGCCCGCGAAACCAGTTCGCGTGCGGAAAGCGGCGGCGCGGCCGTCGAGAAGAACATCGAAGCGATGAAGCTCATCGACAAGTCGAGTGAGCAGATCGCCGAGATCATCGGCGTCATTTCTGAAATCGCAGCCCAGACAAACCTGCTCGCACTCAATGCGGCCATCGAAGCGGCTCGCGCCGGCGAGCACGGTCTCGGATTCGCCGTCGTTGCCGACGAAGTCCGCAAGCTGGCGGAACGCTCGAGTGAAGCCGCCAAGGAAATCACGACGCTGATCAAGGAATCGACGCAACGCGTGAAGGAAGGCGCCGAGCTCAGCGAGCAGACCGGCGAAGCCCTCAAGAAGATCATCGAAGGCGTCGAAGACACGGCCCGAGGCATTTCCGAAATCGCCAGTGCGACCGAGGAGCAGGCCTCGACGGCGTCCGAAGTCAACACGGGCATTCAGAACGTCTCTTCGATCACTGAGAACAACGCATCCGCGGCCGAAGAAATGGCGGGCTCCGCGGAAGAACTGTCCGGCCAGGCCGCACAGCTTCAGGAACTCGTCGGTGCATTCAATGTCGGCAGCGGCGCCGGTAACTAACGTCGCCTCGCGGCGACGATGAATCGCGAAGCGTGGGCGGCGACTTTTGTTCGCCGCCCACCTGCTTTGATCGCGACCGGCAATACGGCAGGATGTCAACTTAGAGGCACTGGAGGCCCGCGAATGCTACTGCAAAAGCTCACCGAGAAACAATTCAAGGACATCGCCAAGCTCGTCTATGACAAGACCGGCATTCACCTTGAAGACAGGAAACTGGGCCTTCTGAGCAATCGGCTTCGACGCCGACTCAAAGCGCTCAACATGACGGACTTCGCCGAGTACTATCGCTTCATCAACAGCGACAAGGGCTTCAAGGAAGAGGAGTCGCACTTCCTCAGCGCCGTCACCACCAACGAAACCTACTTCTTTCGCAACGATCAGCTTTGGAAATTCATCACGGACGAGTTGATCGATCACTACATTCAGACCAAGAAGAGCGGTCGAAAATCGATCCGCGTCTGGAGTGCGGCCAGCAGCAGCGGCGAGGAGGCGTACACATGCGCTATCGTCATGCGCGAACTCCTGCCGAATTTCAGCACATGGGACGTCAAGATCGTCGGCAGCGACATCAGCAACAACGTCCTCGATAAGGCGAAGGCCGCGGTCTACAACGACTATGCCGTTTCAAAAACCTCGCCCGAACGAATCAAGAAATGGTTTGTTCAGAAGGATGGCGCCTATCACCTGAAGGACGAGATTCAGAAGATGGTGGAATTCAAGTTTCACAATCTGCGCGACTCCATGGCGAAGGGTACATACGACCTGATCTTCCTTCGCAACGTCCTCATGTACTTCGATGTGGCGATGAAGAAGCGCGTCATTGACGTCGTGACCGAGGCGCTCGCTCCGAACGGACGGCTGATCGTCGGCGACGTCGACCCGATTCGAACCATCTCGGAGCTGTCGAGCCATATGACGCTCGAATACCTCCGCCCCGGCGTTTATGGAAAACCGTCGATCACGGGCGTCGATGCCTCCGGACGAAAGCAGATGGTGACAACGTGAGTGATTACGTACCGGACATCTCCGACGATCTTCTGGCCGGCTTCGTTGACGAAGCCCCGGAGTATCTCGAGATTCTTGACGACGGCTTGATGGCGCTCGAGGAAAAGGCGCAGGCCGCCAACGGCGTCATTACGCTCGACTCCCCGGAAGATCACGCTCGCATGAACGAGATGTTTCGCGCGGCCCACAGCTTCAAGGGCCTGGGTGCGGCGATGGGGTTCGACAAGATCCGCGACCTGACGCATGTCATGGAAACGCTGTTTGACCACCTTCGGATGGGCAAGCTCGCGCTCGCGGATCAGGCCGTTGAAACGCTCTTCAAGGTGATTGATCGCCTCAAGGCCCTCATCGCGGAACTGACGAATCCGCCGGATGCCCCCGTCGAAATCGACGATTGCGTCTCGGCCCTCGAAGCAATTCTTCGAGGCGAGCCCTCGCCGGGCGACACATCGCCGCCGGCAGTGGACGGAGCCCAAGTGAACAAGCAAACGCCCGATCAAGACGTTGATGCGTCGATGGATGCCGAGTCGATCCTCGCGGAGTCCGCAACCCCCGCCGTGGATGTCGCGGCCTTCGGTCCGGATGCCGCTGTGCTCGATAACACAGAACTCGCGCATCTCTTCGTCGACACGACGCTGGAAACACTCGACGAACTCAACGCCGCATTGCTAAAGCTGGAAGAATCGCCCAACGATGCCGAGGCGATCAACGATGTCTTCCGCTGTGCGCACAATATCAAGGGCGCGACGGGCGCTGCAGGCTGCATGGCCCTCTACCACATGACGCACGACATGGAGACGGTTCTCGATCTCGTGCGTTCCCGTGAACTGGAACTCTCGCCCGACCTCATGCAGGCGATCTTCGCCGCCGCGGATCGCGTTCGCGCGGATGTCACGCTGATCAGAGACGGCGACATGGACGCCCTGACGGGGCAAGGCACGGTCGGCACGTTTGCGGCCTGGAAATCAGGAGCCGATTCCGAATCCGTCACCGAAACGATCGACCCGCCGTCGATCGACGTGGATGCAATCGTGGCCGAAACAACGGCTGCTTCGGCCGCCATGACGCCGCCGGACAATGCGGCCGAACCAATGGATGCCGACGGTCCCGGCAACCTGATCGTGACCGTCATATTCCCGAAGGGCTTTATCGAAGCCGAAGTCCAGGCTTATCTCATCTACAACAAGCTGGGCGAAATCGGCGACGTCGTCTCCTCGACGCCGGACGTTGACGCACTGGATGGTTCCGTTGTGCTCGAGAAAATCCGCTATGACTTGAATGCTGAAGCCGAACCGGACGAGATCGAGGCAATGATCAAGGCGTATACCGTCGAGTCGGTTGTCGTCACTCGCACGGATGCGTTTCTCGATACGCCTGAGACAGTCGCGACCACAGTGCCGACCGATTCGGCAGCTGTCGCGGATGTGACGCCCGCGCCAGGCGCGACAGACATCGAGCCTGTCGCAACGCCACCGGTGTCAAATGTGCCCGGCGATGTCACGACGAAGACCGCAGAATCTCCGACGATTGCTGCGCCGCCAACCCCGGCCGGACAGCAAGATCCCAAGAAGACGCCGGGCCTGACAGCCCCTGCGGGACCGGCCAAACAGGAGCCGGCCCGTGCCGCGGCCAAGCCGAGCGAAACGCTTCGCGTCGATCTCGAACGCCTTGATCAACTGATGAATCTGGGGGGCGAACTCGTCATCAACAAGGCGCGTCTGACTCAGATCCACGGACGTTTCGATCCGCTTTTCCACGGCCAGAATCTCGGCTATCTCGTCGACGAAATGTCGGAGCGCGTCAATCGACTCAGCGACATCGTCGAGACCGAGACTGGGACTGAGGCCGGCGGGAAAAGCAAGCGGCTCGGGGACATCGAAGACTCAATCCATTCGCTGGCGGACGGTTTCAAAACGATCCGCGGCGCCATCGAGCAGTTTCAGGACGCCCGCGGAGCCATGACGGATTTCTCGGAAGCGCTTCACGCGCTGAATCGCGTCTCCGAAGGAATTCAGAAGGGAATCATGGAAACGCGAATGGTTTCCGTCGGCCCCCTGTTCCAGCGGTTCCGCCGCGTCGTGCGCGATATTTCCAAGGCGACCGGCAAGAGCGTCAATCTCGTCCTGAAGGGCGAGCAGACGGAACTCGACAAGCGGATGATCGACGAGCTCGGCGATCCCCTGACGCACATGATTCGCAACAGCGTCGATCACGGCATTGAATCACCCGAGGAACGTGTCGCCGCCGGAAAACCCGAATCGGCCGAAGTCACGCTGAACGCTTTCCATCGGGGCCGACACATCTGCATCGAAGTTCGCGACGACGGAAAGGGCGTCAACATCGAGCGCGTCAAGGCCAAGATCGTCGAACGGGAGATGGCGACGCAGGCCGAAGTCGACCGGATGGGCGACAAGGAAGTCGTTCAGTACATCTTCAAGCCGGGGTTCTCGACGGCAGAGAAAGTCACGGATCTGTCCGGTCGCGGCATGGGCATGGATATCGTGATGAACAAGCTCGAGCAGATCAATGGCACGGTGGAAGTCGAAAGCGTGACCGGCGAAGGGACCGTCGTCACGATCAAGCTTCCGCTGACGCTGGCGATCATCACGGCCATCCTGGCGAAAATCGGCGACTACGTTTACGCGATTCCGCTGGATACGGTCGCCGAGATCATCACGGCCACGCGATCCGAAATTCTCTACATCCAAAAGAAGCGGGTTGTGCGCGTTCGAGAACGCGTCATCCCCGTCGCATTTTTCGAACAGATGTTTTCCGTCGGCAATGGCTCACTGCGAACGCGCAGGCGTCGCGAAGAATCGTTGACCCTCGTGATCCTCGAAATGCAGAACGAACGCGTCGGCCTCGTTGTCGACGAATTGATCGGACAGGAAGACGTCGTGATCAAGAGCATTGCCGAGAACTTCAGAAACGTCTCTGGTATCACGGGGGCGTCGATCATGGGCGACGGTCGCGTGTCATTGATTCTCGATGTTGCAAGCATGATGACAATGTTCGCCGAACGCAGTGACGCACTGTTGGATGAAGATGAAACGAACCTTGGTGCGACAGCCCGGATTGATGTGGCTTGCGGCAATGCTGTTGAGGACACTGTCAATCGGAGCGCCGTTGCATCGTCGCCGACAGAGCCATGTCGGGCAGAATCAACGCAGAAGGAATCCCAGCCGTCGGCACAATCGAAGGATTCAGAACGGGAGCTAGCAAATGTCGGCTGACCTTCAACACGCGACGGCCGATCTCGCCGATTCGCTTCGAACCGTCGCCGTAAACAGCGCCTACAACGCCTCCCGCGCGTTGTCCAAATGGTTCAAACGTGGCGTTCGCCTGACGAGTGACGGATTTGAGAGTCTGCCGCTGGGACAGGTCGTTTCCGCGGCGTGCGATCCGGACGATCTCGTCGTGGCGGCGCACATGCCGCTCGAGGGCGAACTCGACGGCGACGTCCTGCTCGTCTTTCGCGAGAAGACTGCGATGCACGTCGTCGACATGATGATCGGCGCGCCCGAAGGCACAACGAAACAGATCGGCGATCTTGAAGCGTCCTGCATCCAGGAAACCGGCAATATCGTGGCGACATCGTTCACGAATTCACTCGCCGGCTGGCTGAATGTCGAGACGATTCCGGCGGCCCCGACCGTCGTTCACGACATGGCGTGCGCCGTCATCGAGCCCCTGCTGATTTCGCAGGCGGAGATCGGCGACACGGCCCTCGTATCGCGAACCGAGTTCGAGCTCGACGGCCGCCAGCTCGACTGGTTTCTGCTTCTGCTGCCGTCGGCCGGCGCCCTGGAGAAAATGCGATCGCGTTGTGACAGCGACGAATTCAAGCGAAACGCGCTCCACACGATTGCAATCAACGGCGCCTTCAACGCATCGCGCGCCATGTCGAAATGGCTCCATCGCGGCGTTCGGCTGAGTACCGAGGGATTTGAGAAAGTCCCTCTGCGAGACATCTGCCAGGGCGCGGATGCCGAATCCGTCGTCGCGGCGCTGCATCTCGAACTCGGAAGCCAGATGCACGGGCATACACTGATGGTCATGGCCGATTCGACGGCGATGGAACTCGTCGATCTGCTCATGCGGAGGCCGGAGGGAACGACAAAGGAATTCGATGAAATGGCGCGTTCCTGTCTTCAGGAGACAGGCAACATTGTCAGCAGCGCATTCATCAATAGTTGGGCCAAGTGGCTGGATATAGACACGGCGCCGCAACCGCCTCAACTCCACGTCGACATGCTCGAAGCGATCTTGCAGGCCGTTGTGGTCGAGCAGGCGGCCGTCGGAGACGAAGTGTTCCTGGCGAAGACGTCGTTCAGTGTGGACGGGAAATGGCTCGATTGGAAATATTACGTCCTGCCGACGCCGATATCGCTCCGGTTGATTGAAACGTCGATGATCTAGAGGGATGGGAGATCGATAATGGGGGATACCCATAACATTGGGATCGCTGAAATCAAGGTCGCCAGGACGCCCGACAAACTGCGGACCGTCCTGGGATCCTGCGTCGGCGTGGCAATCTTTGATCGTGTTTCGAAGGTTGGCGGCCTGGCGCACGTCATGCTTCCGGATTCGTCGATCGGCAAAGGCGACAAAGGGAAATTCGCAGACACAGCCGTCGACGCGCTCGTGGAGGATGTTGCCGGCGCAGGCGGACTGCGAAATCGCTTCGTCGCGAAAATCAGCGGCGGCGCCTCGATGTTCGGAACCAAGGTCGACAAGGGAATCGGTGATCGAAATATCGATGCCGTGAAGGATCGACTGAAGAAACACGCGATTCGCCTTGCGGCGGAAGACGTTGGCGGAACCAAGGGAAGGCGGATGATCCTCGATCCGTCAAATGGCGAAGTGACTGTACAGGTCATCGGCGCAGAGCCGGTCGTGATCTGAGCGATCTCGGAAGGAGAAGCCCGTGGCTACACGAGTTTTGGTGGTAGATGACGCGGCGTTCATGCGTCACATGATCAAGGGCATCCTGACCGACATCGGATGCGATGTCGTGGCGGAGGCCGTCAACGGCGAAGAGGCGTGCGAGATGTACGCGTCTGAGAAGCCGGATCTCGTGACGATGGACTTGATCATGCCCAAGAAAGGCGGCCTCGACGCCCTCAAGGACATTCGATCGAGTGATCCGAACGCGAAAGTGATCGTGATTTCGGCGATCGATCAGCGCAAGCCGTTGATGGAGGCGCTCAAGAGCGGCGCCGCCGACTATGTCGTCAAACCGTTCGAAAAAGAACGCGTGCAGGAAGCAGTCAATCGCGTCGTCGCCGGTTGACGTCTGTCTGTACTGTCGATGCAGCATGAAGGAAGTGCCGTGCCCATTCGCGTACTGATCGTTGATGATTCCGTGTTCATGCGCAGCATGCTGAAAAGCGCCATGGGCGGCATTGCGGATATCGAGGTGATCGGCACGGCAATGAACGGCAACGACGGTCTCGCAAAGATCGAATCCCTCAAGCCCGATGTTGTGACGCTCGATTTCGAGATGCCGGGATTGACCGGCCTCGAAGTCCTTGAACGTGTGATGAAAAAGTGCCCGATGCCCATCGTCATGGTTTCGACCAAGACGCAGAAGGGCGCCAAAGTCACACTCGATGCGCTCCAGCTCGGCGCCGTCGACTACGTCGCCAAACCCCTCGGCGAAAAATCGGCCACGCTCCAGTCGTTCCGCGAAGACGTTCTCAACGCCGTTCGAGCCGCGGCAGCCAGTAATCGACAACGCATCGGCACGAGAGAAGATGGCGTCGTTTCGGCGAACGCCTTCAAGGGAACCCCGCCGAATGTCATCGTGGCGATCGGAATCTCAGCCGGCGGCCCGGCGACGCTGCACAAATTCGTCCCTGCGATCCCGCAGAATTTCCCCCCCATCGTCGTCACGCAGCACATGCCCGCGGATTTCACCGGGCCGTTCTGCACGCGACTGAACGACGTGGCCAACGTCACCGTCAAAGAGGCGGAAACCGGCGACGAGCTTCGACCCGGCACGCTCCATCTCGCCCCCGGTGGCCGCCACATGAAAATCGAGTCGCACATTGGGAGACTGAAAGTCGCACTCGACGACGGCCCGAAAGTTTCCGGATTCCGTCCGTCGGTCGACGTCATGTTCTCATCACTCGCCGACGTGGCCGGGGATCGCGTCGTCGCCATCGTCATGACCGGCATGGGTTGCGATGGCTCTGTCGGAATCAAGCAGCTCAAGAAGTGCGGCGCCGTCACGCTCGCACAGGATCAGGCATCGTCGATTGTCTACGGCATGCCCAAGGCGGCGTTTGAAACCGGCGCCGTCGACCGGCAAGTTGCGTTGCGCGACGTCCCGACCGCCTTGCATGAAGGCATCGAACAGCTCGCGCTGTGCATCAAATCATGATCGTGAAAATCTTTGGCGACTTAACGTGTGATGCCGCGACGCGACAGATCCCGGAGCATCGGCAGTGTGATTGCGGCACATAACACTTCGCCGCCGCCGGCGACCAGAAACGCCATTCGATAACCCGCGATCGGCGAAAACTCCATCCACCACATTAGCGCCAGTGCGGCACCTGCAACGATCGGTCCCAACAAGAAACCGAGCGAGCCCGCGACGTTGAATCCCGCGAAGGCCGCCCCCCGCTGGGACATCGGGGCCAAGTCCGCACAAAGCGTCAGATTCGGAGCGAACATCAACGCGCTGAGGATTCCGGAGACAATCATGGCAGCGGGCATCCAGTTCAGTGGAATGATCCCGTAGGCCGCGAACACGATCCCAAAGCCCGCGGAACCCAGGGCGATCGGTCGAACACGTCCGATCCGATCCGACAGCCTTCCGGCGGGATACACAAGCAACGCAAATGGAAACAGGAAGAGGAAAAGTAACTGGCTGATTTCCTTGGCCGGCAACGCGTGTATGTTTGCAAGGTAGAGCACGAATGTTGAAATCACGACGCCGACGCAGAATCGATCGATCAGGGCGTAGGCGTAGGCAATTCCCAATGACGGGTTCGTTCGAAGGATCTGCGTCCAGTGCGGTCTGTCTGCGTCGGGCTTCTGATCGGGCTGCGGATCGGATGCGAACAACAGCGTGCAGATCGCCGTGAAGGCCGCGATCAGCCCGGCGATGAAGAAGAACCATTTCGGCGACAGTGTCCAGATTTCACCGCCGAGTCGCGTGCCGCATGCCGTGCCGAACATCATCGCGGCGCCGATCAATCCCATGGCCCGACCGCGCCGATTCTCGGGTGCAAAACTGGCGCCGATTGCCATCAATGCGCTCAGCCCGAGCACGTGCGCGGCGCCCTCGAGAAATCGAATGCCCAACAACCACATGACGTTCGGTGCGATCGACATCGACGCAAGCAGCAGACCGTCCAGCGTCAAGGCAACAAACGCAACGGATTTCAGGATGCCGCGCCGGCGAAAGAAGCGCGCGAACAACGGAACGCAGATGAAAGCGCCGAGCATGTTGATCGACTGAAACCCGAACGCCGCGAGCGGCTTGACAAGCGAGAAGAGCTCGGCGCCCAGCAGTCCGCTCATGGATCCTGTCAGCGGCTCGATCAGTTCCTTCAGCGGCGGCGTCAGCATGGTCACGGGCAACATGGCGAGCCACGCGAATATCGCAATCTTGACGACTTCGGCGCCCCGCGAATTCGACGCCGCCAGGCCGTCAGTCCGGGCGTGTCTCTCTTCGACGATCGGCGAAGCGGCGGCATGTGTGGCGGAAGCCATGGTTGGAGATTCCTGTTCAAGATCGGCGTGCGCTCGGCGATCCTTTGTGTCGCGATCCGATCCCAATGCATCGGCCGATATTCAACAGCATATTAGCGGCTGATTGTGCGATTGAGTAAAGTTTGCAATCGCCCCACGGGCTGACCGCCGGTTTGATGCCGGAATTCGCCGATCTCGCAATCCCATAATACCGATCAATA
Source organism: Phycisphaerae bacterium (assembly GCA_029259995.1). Classification (GTDB taxonomy): domain Bacteria; phylum Planctomycetota; class Phycisphaerae; order UBA1845; family UTPLA1; genus ECT2AJA-110-A. The sequence goes on along the minus strand of JAJDEC010000551.1, from coordinate 1,916 downwards.
CGTGTGCGAATGCAGATTCAAACCCATGGAGGCCCGTCGATTGGCTGAATCCGTCCTTTCAAGAACACTGGGGTACGCAGATCTCGCGCTCAGGGCCCGAACGCTTCGCCGTTCGACGGATCACGAAGTCGCCGCACGCGCCCGCGATCTGCTTGTCGAGCGCATGGGCAAATTACGGGGTCTTCCCCAGAAAATGGGCCAAATGCTCAGCATGGGCGGCGACGACTCACGCGCGGCCGATTTCGACAGACTGACCGATCGGGCCGAACCACTGCCGTTCGAGGAGATCGAACCGATTCTCCGCGAGGCATGGAGCTCGGAAGTTTCGGACGTGGTTCAGTCCATCGACACGCACGGCATCGCCGCCTCGCTCGGACAGGTGCATCGAGCGACTCTGAAAGACGGACGCGACGTTGCCGTGAAAGTGCAGTATCCCGGTATTCGAAAAGCCGCGATGCGCGATTTGAAAATGCTGGGATGGCTCAGCGCGCCTGTCGGCGATCTGCGCCGTGGGTTCGATATGCATGGCTATCGCGCCGAAGTACTGCGCGATCTCGAAGAGGAGCTCGACTATCGAATCGAGGCGGCGCATCAGATTCGATTCGCTGAGGCCGCGCGCGGTACGCCCGGTTGGATCGTTCCTGAAGTGATCGATTCGCTGTCGACGGATCGCGTACTCGTCACGACATGGATCGACGGGGAACGAATCGCCGCCGCCGCCGAGCGCTCACTCGAACAAAGACAGTCGCTCGCAACAACAATCATCAACGGCCTGTTCGCAAACCTTTTCAGTACAGGTTTTATTCATGCCGATCCGCACGCCGGCAACTATCGATTCGAGTTCTCTCGCATGTCGCCGCGCGTCGTGCTTCTTGACTATGGCAGCATGTTTGAACTACCGATCCAGAACCGCCTGCTCATTCTCAAGCTGATACAAATGACGATGACGGGATGCGGCGATCCGTTCAAGCCGCTGATTGCACTTGGGTTCAATCGAGATTTGCTTGAGCCGATTCGCGAAAAGCTTGCAGCCGTATGCGGAACGATCTTTGAGCCGTTCACGAATCCCGGCCGATTCGATGTCCGACAATGGAATCGCCGCGAGCGCATCGCCGACATCCTCGGTGACGACAAATGGAATTTTCGGATGAGCGGACCGCCCTGGCTCCTGTTCGTCATGCGCGTGTTTCACGGATTGACTTACTACCTCGACAAGCTCGATGCGCCCGTCTCCTGGTCTATTGCGATTCGTCGTCATCTCAATGCAAATGCGTCGGCGCTGGATGCAATCGATGCGACACCCGAGCCCGAGGTCGCAGGCGCGTTCGAACATCAGGCACGGCATCTTCGCATCCGCGTCACAGAGCGCGGTCGCGAAAAAGTCCTGCTGAGGTTTCCGGCGCGATCTGTAGACAACCTGCACGAATTGATGGACGACGACCTGCAAGCGAGAATTCGCGAGCAGGGATACAACATCGACAGCATCGTCAAAACGGTTCGCCGCTCGGCGTATCAGCCGCAAACGCTCATACGACTTTCGGACGCAGCCACGGAAAAGGCAATCAACGTGTGGCTCGAGTAATTGCGTTGCCGGATCAACGGAGCGCGTCGAACGTTCGGTCTGCGATGAGCTGCGGGGATTCCGCGGCAGTGATGTCGATCCACGTCGCGAAATGGAATTTGCGAAACCAGGTGCGCTGATGCTTCGCGAAGCGTCGCGTCAGGATCTTGATCGATTCGACGGCTTCCTCGAGCGAGCAGCGCCCATCAAGATGATCGATGATCTGCGCGTACCCCAGCGCCTGCCGGGCCTGTTCGCTCATTCCCTTCGGGTGCGCAAGGAGCGATTTCACTTCGTCGACGAGTCCTTCGTGAATCATCTGCCGAACGCGCGCGTTGATGCGTCTGGATGCGTC
>JAJDEC010000056.1 GCA_029259995.1 Phycisphaerae bacterium | reverse complement strand
AGCGCCGACGCCGACGGCGCCCTCATGGCGTTCGACTGGGACTTCGGCGATTCCGAGACCGCGACGGGACAGCAGGTCTCGCACACGTTCGCGGCGCCGGACGACTACAACGTCACGCTGACAGTGACCGATGAATTCGGTGCCCAAGTGTCGTCGTCGCAACTGGTCGACGTGACAGGCTCTGATCCGTTTGTCCGATCGACGAATCCGAACACCGGCGAAGTCGATATGACAATTTCCGGCGTGACGATCGACGGCGAGAATTTCGACGACGGCGCGACCGTGCAATTGCGGCGCGGCGCAACAACGATTGATGCGACCAGCGTCAGCGTCCAGTCCGAAACGACGATCGTGGCGGGATTTGATTTGTCCGGCGTCGTGATCGGCAGTTACGAGGTTGTCGTCGAGAATCCGGACGGGAATACGGCATCACTCGCCGACGGATTTCGCATTGTGACGCCCGACATGGTTCGGCTGACGACATCCCTCGGCGACATCGTCCTTCAGATGGTTGATGATGCGCCGATTACGACCTCGAATTTCCTGGAATACGTGGAAGACGAGTTCTACAACGGCACAATCTTTCATCGCGTTGTACCGGACTTCGTCGTACAGGGCGGCGGCTTCCTTCCCGGCATGGTCATGCCGGACGGACTGCGTGATCCGATCCGGAATGAGTTCAGTTCCGATCGCAGCAACTTGCGCGGCACTGTCGCCATGGCCAAGCTCGGCGGAGATCCGGACTCGGCGACGTCGCAGTTCTTCTTCAACCTGGGTGACAACTCCATGAATCTGGACAATCAGAACGGCGGATTCACGGTCTTTGCCAATGTCGTTCAGGGTCTGGACGTGATCGACGCCATCGCGGCCGTTGATTTGAACGGCGAATCCCCCGTGGAGGACGTCATCTTGATCAGCGCGATTCGTGAATAGCCGTGGGGCCCGAGAGCGCCATCTGCACGTGGCCCCGATGGGTGGAGCATTCTCCTGGCGAGACGGCTTTTCCCGCGGATTCCCTTCAACACGGCCGATTCCTGCACTAGGATATGGAAGTTAGTTGAATGGATATGACGTCGTCAGATGAACAGCTTCTGAAGAACGCGCGAATCGGCGACAAGGCCGCACTGGGCGAACTCCTGTTGCGACACGGTCCCGAGGTCCGGGCCCGGCTTCAGATCAATTCGCGTTGGCGATCGGTGCTCGAACCGAACGACGTCATGCAAGTCACGTATTTCGAGGCGTTTGAGCAGATCAATCGATTCACGGGGACGGCGACATCGTTTCCACGCTGGCTGAAGCGAATCGCCGACAACAATCTTCGTGATGCGATTCAATACCTGGATCGGGCCAAGCGCCCGCCGCCCGAACGACGCGTTGTATCGTCGGAAACCGGCGACGGCGTTGCGATGCTCTACGAGCTCATTGAAGAAGGCGGCGTCAGTCCGTCCAAACAGGCGGGGCGACGCGAGATTCGCAAGGTCCTCGACGCGGAAATCGATCGCCTTCCGGATGATTATCAGCGCGTGATTCGGCGATTGTTCCTTGAAGGAAAAAGCGCCGTGGACGTCGCGCAGGAAATGGGACGGACCTCGGGCGCGATCCATCTGCTGCGCATTCGCGCCGTCAAGCGCCTGGGCGAGATGCTCGGATCGGGATCGAGATTCTTCAGCCATCACTGACTCTGTTCATTCGCGCTGCCGAGGACTCGCGTCCTTCAGGTTCAGACTTGCGACTCTGGACGTCGTCGGAATCCGACGATCGATTGAAATCATGCATGATGTGCCCCCATCCTCGGATCAGAATGTCATCGCGGACGTCCTGCGACAGGTTCAGGCGGCCGACAATCGAGTCGGCGGCGGCATCGAGGAATTGGGCGGATACCAGATCCTTGGTGTCCTGGGACAAGGCGGCATGGGCGTCGTCTATCGCGCCCGCCAGAAGAACCCCAAACGCGACGTCGCATTGAAGGTGCTACGTTCGGGCCTTGTCACGGGCGACTTGCTTCGACGTTTTGAAAAAGAAGCCCAGGTACTCGGGCGACTCCATCATGTCGGCATCGCGCAAATCTACGAGGCCGGCGCTGCCGACGCGGGGCTCGGCATCCAGCCATTCTTCGCCCTGGAACTTGTTGAGGGCCTTCCCGTCACGGATTACTGCGCCGCCAACAAACTGGATCTGAGGGATCGGTTCGCGCTGCTGGTCCGAATCTGCGACGCCGTCGAACATGCACATCAAAACAACGTCATTCATCGGGATCTCAAGCCCAGCAATATTCTCGTCGATGCGACCGGACAGCCGAAAGTCCTCGACTTCGGCGTCGCCCGCGTGACCGACGCAGATGTCCACGCGGCGACGATGCGAACCGAAGCGCGGAAACTCATCGGAACGCTGCCCTACATGAGTCCAGAACAGGTCCGAGGCGACTCTCGCCGGATTGATGCGCGATCAGATGTATACGCACTGGGCGTGTTGGCTTATCGCATGCTGACAGGGCGATATCCGTTTCATGTGTCCAAGACTTCGATTCCCGAGGCAATTCGCGCGATTCAGGATGACGAGCCCACGCGTTTGAGTCTCGTCGACAAGTCGTTGCGGGGCGATGCGGAGACGATTGTCCTCAAGGCGATGGAGAAGGACGTCACCCGTCGATATGCCTCCTGCGCAGAGTTTTCCGCCGATCTTCGCCGATTTCTCAATCACGAGCCGATTCATGCCAGGCCCGCCAGCCCTATGTATCGACTCGGCAAGTTCGCCCGTCGGAATCGCGGCCTCGCGATCGGCACATCCTGTATCTTCGCCGCCCTGACGATCGGTCTCATACTGACGGCGATCGCGTCCAACCTCGCGCGACAGCGGCTATCGGATTTCCGGCGTCTCGCGGATGCCCGCGAACTGGATCTGCTTCGGGCGGATGCGGACCGGCTTTGGCCCGCCAGCCCGTCGAATATCTATGCGATGGAGGATTGGATTGAACGAGCTCGCCCGTTCAGTGAGCGGCGTACCTACTATCGCGAACAACTCGCAGGCCTCCACGAAAGGGCGATCGAGAAGAACCTCGTTAAGCAGCTTGATCATTCGGGCATCCGTCTGACGGATGAATTGCACGAAGTTCGAGTTCAGATCGCCGAAATAAACCGAAGAATCGAGCAGGCCCGCAAATCGAAAGATGATGCGGCCGCCGAATCATTGCCGCGCCTCAGACGCCAACTGCGAAGCCTGACAATCGAGGAAATGGACATTCGCGAGTCGATTCCGCGCGAGCACTTGTGCCGGTTTTCAGATCCCGCGGATGTCGTGCAGCACGACGTGCTCGTCGAGCTCGTGAGAAACCTTGAGGATTTCTTCGATCCCGTCAACGGAACATTCGCCGGCATGCGACGTCGATTGCAGGACGCTCGCCAGATCTATGCGGCGTCGATTGATCAGCACATGGAGGAATGGAGCGCCGCCATCGAAGCGATTCGCGACGAGCGCATCAATCCGCAATATCGAGGCATCGCCATGGTTCGACAGATCGGCCTCGTCCCGCTGGGCCCCGATCCTGTGTCAGGGCTTCATGAATTCGTGGATCTGAAGACCGGCGAGATTCCTGAGCGCGATGATTCCGGTCGCCTCAAGATCACAAGCCGAACGGGTGTTGTGTTTGTACTTGTTCCACCGGCCGATCCCATCATCGGCGCCACCAGCGTGCAGGGAGCGGACGAAATGTCGTCGCAGCGGTTCGATCCGCTGGCCGGCGACGATGAACGACCGTTGCATCGTGTCACACTGGCGCCCTTTCTCGTGTCGAAGTATGAGATGACTCAGGCACAGTGGATGCGCTCCGCCCGAATGAAGCCGAGCAGGATCTCATCCATGGAAATCAGCGACGAACTCCGGTTGAAGCATCCAGTCGAGAACATCTCGTGGGACAATGCGTCCGAAATTCTGTGGCGGCTGGGCATGTCGCTGCCGACTGAAGCGCAATGGGAGTACGTCGCACGTGCCGGCACGAACACGCCCTATTGGACAGGCATGGATTCACGATCGTTGCAGGGGGCGGCGAATCTGGCCGACCGGGCGTATCGGGAGCGCGGCGGGCCGACGTATGCCGACGCAGAACTGTCTATCGACGACGGTTTTGGTGCGTCCCATGCACCGATCGGAAGCTATCGCGCCAACGCATTCGGGCTGCATGATGTGTTGGGGAATGTCGCCGAATGGTGCTACGACGCCTACGGAAGTTATGACCTGCCGGCAGCCGGATTGTCGGCAAGACGCAAGTCGGGCCGCGGCGAATCTGGAAATCGCGTCCATCGCGGAGGCTCGTTTCGCGACGGCCCCGGTAGCCTCCGATGTTCCGCACGCGGCCGCGCCGCCATCGAATATCGCGCGGATACGCTTGGCGTCCGACCGACGCGGGAACTCGTACTCAGGTAACTCCGCCGTGCGTCTCCGCGATGCGGATTATTGAAGCATCTTGCCGGGATATAGCTTGAGCGGCTTGTCGGCCGGTCTTGGCAAGGGGTTCCCGAACGTCGCCACGACGTCGAGCTCGATGACGGGCTTCTCGGCATCGTTCGTCTCGATGCGGATCAACTCGCCATACGTCGGTGGCGTGTAATCGCCGGCCGGCAGAATGACTTCCACCACGGATTCGTTCGGTGCCGCCGGCGATTTCGGAAGCAGCGTCAGCCGATATTCCGGACTGCTGGACGCAACCGCCGTGACTTTGAACGGCGTTGTGCCGTTGTTGGTAATCGTGATCTTTCGCGTCTTGGCCTTGGCCGTCGTCGAGTTAACGACGATTTTCGTCGGACTGACTTCGATTCGATCCGGCAGGCGGCAGAAGACGGGGATCTCCCACGTCGGTCGCTCCGGAACATTCGTTCGGAACAGGATCCGTGCGTTGTTGTAGCCAACGCGATAAGGCGGCGATCCCACGATCGTCAGCTCATAGACTTCGCCTGCGGAAACCTCCGTCAACGACGCCTCGAACTGGCCGCCGGCCACGGGTGCCAGTTGAAGACTCAGGGGCGAATGGCCCGACGTGTTAACAAGGCGAAGCACGCGATACAACGGTTCGTCTGCCGTGATTTCGTCGAAATTCGCTTTCTTGGACTTGACGTTCTGCAGGCCGGCAGTGTCAGTCGGATCAACACGGCCGTCGGCGATCACTTCGATCGAGCAGACATGCTTTACGTAACCCGACATGTAAAGCGTCCACTCCGGTTTCTTCGGATCGTTGAACGTCACTTTCAAGTCGCGATGCACGTCGCCTTCGGCGTTCTTCGTTGTGAGAACATACGGAATCACGCTCTCTTCGCCGGGCTGAATCACTTTCTTGTGCTCACCGGCCGTCGAGCAACTGCAATAGCCCCGGGGTGTCTTCGTGATCATCAACGGCTCGGTTCCGACATTCTTGAATCGGAAGTCGTGCGTGACGACCGTGTTCACCCAGACAGTACCGAATTGGTGCGTGCTGGGATCCAACGCCTGCCAGCTGGGTCCATCGATCCGACTTTCGGGAACACCGGAAGTGCCGTTCGCGCCGGTATTGTCATTGTCCGATGCCGAACGGATGCCAGTCGCGGATTCACTGCCAGTCGCGTCATACTTTAACATCGAAGCATCCGACGTGGACGGCTTGGCGTCATTTGAGGCGTTCCGCGATACGGAACCGTCGGTTGTGTCGTTCGAATTGCTTGCGGCCGGTGAATTGTCGCAGCCGATGGCGACAGCCATCAACAGCGCCGCCGATGCAATCATGAAGAATCGCGTCATGTCTTATCTCACATAAATCGTCGGATCGTGACGCGCGTCGCGCGTCTCGATCCAGGTGAGTGGGAACAATGGATCATTTTGTGAAGCTGGCGACTCTCGGGCACCGCACTTGCCAGCGGCCTGCCCGCATTCAATGAGCCAATCTGGATTTCAATCTAAGTACCTAATGGGAATCATTCATTGTGTGGAACCGGCTAATAGCCGGTTCGTTGCGGGCGACAGGCCGCTGACAGATTCAATGAATCATTCTGCAGTTCAACTTAGACGCGCGCCTTGCGCCGTGTCGTCGTTTTCTTCTTTTTCTTGGTCACGGAACGGGACTTGGAGGCCGGGCGCTTCGCCGGCTTCGCTGCGGCCTTGCTTGTCCGCGTACTCTTTTTCTTCGTCACTTTGCCGTTCCTGGCACGGGTCTTCATGGCAGCAAGGGGTTTGTGCTTGACGGACGCGCGAATGATCTTGACGGCCAGATCGGCCTCCGATTCCGCCTCGAAACTGAACATGCCGACGTACTCATTGCGCACGACTTGCGCGATGAAGAAGTTGATATTGATGCCCGCTTCCGCAAGTGCGGATGCGATCTGCCGGCCGAGTCCGATGCGATTCTGCCCCGTGATCCAGACACAGGGAAATCCCGACTTGCGATAGCCGGCTCGCCGGGCGGCTCGCTGTGGCGAGTTGCCTTCGACCGGGAAGACTTCGATCGTCGCGGCGGCCTTGTCTGGATGGCTGTATCCCATGACGAGATCGAGGTTCACGTTGCCTTCCGCAAGGGGGCTCAGCGACGCCGCCAGTGAGCCGGGCGTGTTCGCCGTCTGTGTATTCCATAGTGTTGCCCGTTTCACGGTGACCGCCATGGTTTGCTCCTCCATAAATCTGCTGGAACGATTTCGGAGTGACGACACTGCACATCCCGTCGGGCTGCGCGGAATATCGAAATCCGGAAATGCCTGATTACCGTTTCAAGTCTGGAAGTGTAACTTCTGAAGGAGCTTGTGGCGAGCCTTTTTGATGCATGGCATCAGGCCAGCAGATGAAACGTCACAAGCAGCGTCACGCCGATCGCCATCATGCCGCTCAGGATCATGACGCACAGTTTTGCGGATGCGAGCGGTACCTGCCGAAGATCCCGGCAGCGGATCGTCTTGTAGACGAGACTGACGCTGAGGATGAGCGGGGCGAGCATCAGCAGCCGCCCGATGCCTCGGATTTCGATCGGATCCACGAACAAACGAAATAGCCAGTCCATCATCGCGCCGCCGCCTTTCTTGCCGGCGCCCGGGGGCGCGCAGATGCGTGCAGGAATTCGACGCGTGCCAGCACATCCAGAATCACGAGCAGGTTCAGCAGCCCCGCCACACCGGCGTAAATCACGCCGATATCGCCCGATGGCCAGGGCGCCTTGAAACTCGTATCCCCGGTGCCGTCCTTGCTTTCCTTGTCCCGCAGCTTGTTTGCGGCGAGGAGCGCGACCAGCGACTGAGGCCCCATACACAATTGCGCCGCAATCCAAGGGCCGTTTTCTCGCGGCGATACGACGGTTCGAACACCGCCGACGGCGACGCCCCCCCAGAATGTGCTCGTCACAACAGCGAAAAGGATGACGGCCCGGACCTTGTCCCCGATCCACCAATGCCCCAGTCCCGGCATGAGCCATGCGAGAATGGCGGCAGCCGGGGCCGATGGCAGCGATTCATTGGAACGATGAGTTCTTGCCACGCGAGTCGCTTTCTGGCTGGCCGGCCAATTCGGGAAGTGGA
>JAJDEC010000550.1 GCA_029259995.1 Phycisphaerae bacterium | reverse complement strand
TGCTGAACATTCTCGGCATCACGCGGTTCATCGATTTCTCGTTCACGATTTTCGGCTGGAAAGTCCCGTTCATGGTCGCGGTCGGCGTGTTGCCGTATCCGATGACGTTTCTGTGCACGGATTTCATCAGCGAGTTGTATGGTCGGCGTCGGGCGAATTTCGTCGTGTGGATCGGGTTGCTGCTGAATATCTGGGTGGTTTTCATCCTGTGGCTGGGGTCGGCGCTTCCAGGTTCGGGGATGGATTCGTCAACGGGGGAAGTTGTTCGAGATGCGGCCGGACGGCTTCCGGTTTTCTTCGAAGTGAAGAAGCTGGCGTTCGGGGCGGTCACAGCGTCGATGATCGCGTATCTGGCGGCGCAATTCTGCGACGTGCACGTATTTCACTTCTGGAAGCGGTTGACGAAGGGCAAGCATTTGTGGCTTCGAAACAACGGATCGACGCTGATCAGCCAGATTGTGGACACGACGGCTGTGATTTTAATAACTCACTATTATGCACATGCGCTTCCTGTTAACGAAGAAAAGGCGATTTTTCCGCAGCTAATGACGTTTATCGCGTCCGGCTACGTTTTCAAAATGGTCGCCGCGCTGCTCGACACGGTTCCGTTCTACGTCGGTGTGCATTATCTTTCCAAGTTTCTGAAAATCGACCCGCAACGAGAGCACGCGCTGTGAGCATCGGGGGACATCTGCAAGCCAATCAGGAACAAGTCGAAAGTGAGACCGTCGTCGGATCGCATCGGTCCGAACCGCGCCTTCACGCCGTGTGGAATCCGCCGGCGCTGCTGGTCTGGGGCGAAATCGGTCTCTCGCCGCGTCATTCGTCATTGAATTCGGAGACGGACAAATCCTCGACGGAGGATCGTTCGGATGCATCGGGCGACGAACGATTCCTCTCCATTGCCGAGCTTCACGCCGAGGCGGGAGAGGTATCTCCGGATGGTCTGCTGGCGTCGGCGGCGGACGAGAGCGTCATTTCCCTGCGCCTGCCAGAGCGAGAAAACGGTCAGGAGGTTCCCTGCCTGCGTCTCGACGCGGCGGATGCGCTGGATTTTCTGACGAGTCTCGGGCGACGGGACGATCGTCGGGTCGGCGATTCGATTCGATACTGGTCATTGCTTGCGGACTACGTGTGCTCATTGCTGACGCGAAGGCAGTTCGCGCCGGATCTCGACATCGTGGACAGCAATCACATCACGGGGCGTTGGCGGGTGTATGTCGACAGCCCGACGGAACTGCAATGGTTGGAACGCATGGCTTCGGCGATGCCGCCCGTCTCATTGGCGGCGCTCGATCGCGGAGACGCGGCCGTGCAGACGACGATGCTCGTCGATTCGTTTCTGACGGAGACGGCAGAGTCCCTGGTGCTGAGGGCCGTCGCAGGGGACGAATTCTTCAAACAATTCCACGATCGCGCCGTCAAAGAAGGCGATTGGGACATGTGCTGGCTTGCGTCGTTGCTCGGTTACAAGGAGCCGCTCCGTTGGCCGACCGACGACGATGCGCCGGAGATCGATGCGACTGTCTCCCAGGTGCGCGGCTGGATGGGATCGCTCGAAGGCCAGAGCGGCGAAGCGGGGTCCGTGCCAGAAATCGTGTTCACGCTTCGAGATCCGGAAGACGTTGAGGACCTCGATCGCGATCGGTTGTGGCGGCTGAGTTTTGGTCTTCGCGATCCGGTGACGCTTCGCGATCTTGAGATCGCGGGCTTGTGGGAAGACAGCGGGAACGGACCTTCGATTATTCGACGGCATCTCGTCAATCGGCGCGAGCACGTCGCGCGCGAGCTTCGCCGCGCAGCCGGCAGTTTCGCGCCCATCGAGCGGGCGTTTCGTCGAAGCGTTCCATCGGGAATCGATCTGACGGCCAACGAAGCCCTGGGATTTGTTCGCGAGGCGACGCCGTTGCTGGAGTCGCAGGGATTCGCCGTGCGTCTGCCCGACTGGGCCGACATGGGCGAGAGACGGCTGGGCATGGAATTGCATGTCACGCCTCGGGATCGAGGTGTGGGCGCGATGTCGTCCGATCTGTCGCTCGACAATTTTGGATTGAACAGCGTCATCGATTTCGACTGGCGCGTGGCGGTCGGCGATCAACATCTGTCGCTGGGCGAGTTCGAAAAACTCGTCGAGGATCAGTCTTCGCTGGTTCGAATTCACGGCGAATGGATGGAATTGGATCAGGAGGCGGCCCGACGGGCGCTGGCGTTCATGCGCAAGCAGCCGCGTGGGAGCATGAACCTGATCGAAGCGATGCGCATTTCGGCGGGCGCCGAGGAAGTCGACACGGGATTGCCGATCATCGGCATGACGGGCGCGGACTGGGTGGCGCGGCTCCTGGACGGCCTACCGAATGAGCATGTCGCGGACGTTCGTCAGCCCGAGGGGTTCGCGGGCGAATTGCGGCCGTACCAGTTGCGCGGTCTGTCATGGCTGACGTTTCTGCGGCGACTCGGGATCGGCGGCTGTCTCGCCGACGACATGGGTCTGGGTAAGACGATTCAGTTAATCGCGTTGCTGCTTCATGAACGCGAAATGGGCTTCGACGTCGGTCCGACGTTGTTGTTCGTCCCGATGTCCGTCGTGGGCAACTGGAATCGCGAAATCAAGCGATTCGGCAAGTCGCTCAAGACGCTCGTGCATCACGGACCGGAGCGATTGTCGGGTGATACGTTCGTTTCGACGGCGGCGAAGAGCGACGTCATTATCACGACCTACGGATTGGCGCATCGCGACGCGGAAATCCTGCAGAAGGTTGACTGGTATCGCATCGCCCTGGACGAAGCCCAGAAGATCAAGAACCCCAGTGCGAACCAGACGATTGCCGTTCGCAAGTTGTCGGCGCCGCACAAGCTGGCGCTGACGGGCACGCCGCTTGAGAATCATCTGTCCGAGCTCTGGTCGATCATGGAAATGCTCAATCCGGGCCTGCTTGGTTCGGCGGGGCGATTTCGTGAGCGGTTTGCGGTACCGATCGAGCGGATGGGCGATCGGCAGAAGGCGGCCGACTTGCGGCGGTTGATTCGGCCATTCCTGCTTCGTCGATTGAAGAGCGATCCTTCGGTTGAATGCGATCTGCCGGAAAAGATGGAGATGCCGGTCTATTGCAATCTGATGGCGGAGCAGGCGTCGCTCTATCGACGCGTCGTCGACCAGATGCTGACGGCGATCGAGGGCGCCGACGGGATTCGCCGGCGCGGCCTGATCCTGACGACGCTGACGCGACTGAAGCAGGTCTGCAATCATCCGGCGCACTACAACGACGACGGTCGCGGCCTGGACGGGCGCAGCGGAAAGTGCGAACGCATCGTTGAAATGCTGGAGGAAGTGATCGAAGAGGGCGACGCGGCACTCGTGTTCACGCAGTATCGCGAGATGGGCAATCTGCTTTCGCGGATGTTCAAGTCGCGGCTCGGCATTGACGTGCCTTTCATGCACGGCGGCTCGACGTCGAAGCAGCGCGACAAGATGGTTGACGTGTTTCAGGAAGGGGATCAGAAGACGCCGATCTTTCTCCTGTCGCTGCGGGCCGGTGGGTTCGGTCTGAACCTGACCCGGGCAAATCACGTCTTCCATTTCGATCGCTGGTGGAATCCCGCTGTCGAGAATCAGGCGACGGATCGGGCGCATCGAATCGGTCAGACGCGACGCGTGCAGGTGCACAAATTCGTCTGCATCGGGACCGTCGAGGATCGAATCGACAAGCTCCTGCAGGAGAAATCGGCGCTGACGGAGCAGATCGTCGGCAGCGGGGACGACTGGTTGACGAATCTCTCCACGACGGAATTGCGCGACTACCTGACACTCTCAGAAGAAGCGATCGCAGACGAATGAACGAATTTGACTTACAGGACGCTGATTTTCCGTCGACGGACGAAGTGACGGATGTCGAGACTGAGGCTGCCATGGAGGCGGAGACTGACGAGGTGATTTCGATCGTTGTCGACGATCCGGCAGTCTTCTACTCCGCTCGTGAAGATCTCGGCGCGCTGACGGATCATGCATTGGATGTCGTCGAGCCCGCGTTGAAACGACTCGGTCCGCCGCCGTTTGTCCGCAAGGGGTTTCCGTTTCTGGGGCTTCTGGCGACGATCTACGATCACGTTGCGCAGCGCGTCGAGAATGAGGCGAAGCCGTCGGCGAGTATTCGGCCTGCAGACGATGAGCGTTCCGCAAGTTGATCGGCATCGATTGCTTTCTTCTGAAATGCGGACAAGCCCGGTCTTGACCGCGTACGAATGACATACGTGCGGTAGTTCACTTCAAGCCTCGTGAAGATTTCGATTCGTTAATTTCGTGTTTGGCGCCGATCACAGACTTTCAAGTAGCATCCGATTCGTTGGAATTGCATAATCCTCAGCGCGCGATCTCACGCGAATTCGTCGGTCGCGCGTTTGTATCGCTGTGCTTCGACAGGGCGAGGTGCGGCATTCGATTGGAAGGGGGCACATCCAACGGTCTTGCGCGGAATGCGCGGACAAAGGGAGGAGAGACAATGTTTCGATTGATTGCATTTGCAGGGTCCGCATTGAGACTGTCTGCGATTCTGCTGGTCGTTTTCGTGACGTCGATACGATCGACTCGTGCCGATACCTGCGTAACAAACGGAGGCAACGAAACGGAAGTCTGCCTCAGCTGGAGCCAGCCGACGGATCCGATCGACGGCGTGGATTTCGAGTTTGAGTTTCTCGATGATTTCAGTCCAACAGTGACACTGATCACCGGTGACGCCGGATGGAACATCGTCGTCACGAATATTCAATCACAAACGCCGGGCGACTTGATCAGCCTCGACATCGATCCGACATCGTCCGTTGCGAATTTCGGTGTTACGTTGAACAACGGATTTGATGCGGCCGTTGCGAACATGGGGCTGATTAATCTGACGTCTTCCCTTGCGGCGGTTCGATCGAGTTTCCGTGGCTGTCATATCGGCGGCGATCTCGAAGGGCTGAAAGTCCAGCGCAGCGCGTTCGGCGTCGGCGGCGAAGTGACGGGGCAGATTTTCGTGGCCGGCAACCTCGCAGGCGACATCAGCGGGCATCAACTGGTCGACGGCTGGCTGACGATTGGCGGCGATCAGTCGGGAGACATCTCATTCACCAAGGGAATCGTGGACGCTGCCCTGAGCATTGGCGGATCGACGTCACAGTTTTCAACGATCGACGTGAGCGCGATGAGCGGGTCGTCGATTCATCTGGCCGAGAACGGATTCAGCGCGCCGACGGAATTCAACGGGAGGTTGAATCTCGGCAACGGCGTACCGGCGGATTGCGCCGTCTTCATGGCCGGGCAGTTGGGGGCGACGGGGATAATCGATCTGATGGACAATGACGTCGAGAGTTTTCTCGAATTGGGCGGCGGTGGCGCCGGCAGCATCGTCAATGGCGGCGTTGTGACCGGCTCGGGGCATGTCTGGGTCTCGACGTTGGCCGAGAATACGTTCACGGGCACGGCGTCATTCAAATACATGGCGCCGTTCAGCGCCGTCGAGGCGGAGTTTTCCAACATCGACGGAACCGTCAATATCAAGGGCGACATGGACGGCCAATTGTGGGTGCGCGTCGGACCCTTGCTTGAGAATGGCCTGTTCAACATCGGCGGCGATATCGGCGACACGGGGAGCATCATCGTCCACAGCGTGACGGGCTTCGGCGGCGACGTTGACGGGCGGATCAAGGTCGGCGGATCGATCAAGGGCCTCGTGCAGGTCGATCACAACGTAACGGGCGAAATCACGTCGGGGGCTGTCAACGGCGGAACGATCGAGATCTTCGATGACGTCAGCGGTTCCGTGACGACGGGCATGGTCGACAACGGCAACATCACGATCGGCGGAAGCGTGTCGGGAACCGTCGCCGCAAGCGGCGTGCTGGACAGCTTCGTGAACATTGCGAGGGACGTTTCGGGAACGCTTCGAATCCTTCGCGGGATCTCGGGTTCCTATGTCAGCATTGACCAGAACGTGACGGCGTCCGGCGATGTGATTCTGGGGCCTCT
>JAJDEC010000549.1 GCA_029259995.1 Phycisphaerae bacterium | reverse complement strand
GATCAGGAATACTTCTGCTTCTTCCAGAAGAGGTATCCACCAATGACGACCGGGATCAGGATCAGGCCGACCCAGCTGTACCATTCCATTACCATAGCATGAACTCCTCGGGCTCGAGATTCCCAATTGACGCACGTTCGTTACGGCCAGACCTCATCGCCCGCGCGATTTCCATCGTTGCGATTCACCGAAGCGGGCACGCATGGCACGCCTCTCTGCCTACCAGTAAACCGTACCATGAGGCTCTGTCAAGACTTGCGCCCGCGTTTCCTGGGACGATATCCGTTTTCCGCCGCCCATGGACCTGTCCCGGCCACTTCGCCCCCGGATACGAACCGGCCGCGACGCCGCCTCGAGGCACGGCGTCGGGCTCTGGTTGAAACCCCGCAGCTCCAGATATACTCACCGCCCAGCCGATGGTGGCGACTCGCTCAGGAAGCAGTGGTGAATACGCATGAAGCTCATGCTCGGAACTAGCAATCTAAATCTTGAGACGCTTGCCGGAATTCACAACAAAGCCGTGCAAGTCGAAATTGACGCGGCCGCGAACAGCAGAGTCTCGATCGCCCGAGAGACGATTGAGCGCCATCTCGCTTCGGGAGATGTCATCTACGGCGTCAACACGGGATTCGGACGACTCTGTAACAAGCGTATCAGCCCCGACGCCTTGGAAAAACTCCAGGAGAACCTCCTTATTTCACACGCCGTCGGCGTCGGCGAACGAATTCCCGATGAAATCGTGCGACTGATGCTGCTGCTCAAGATCAACGCCTTGATCGTCGGCGCCAGCGGACTCCAACCGGCCTGTGTCGATGCCCTCGTCGCGATGCTCAACGCCGACATTCTTCCCATCATTCCCAGGCGAGGCTCGTTGGGAGCGAGCGGCGATCTGGCGCCGCTCGCGCATCTCGTGCTTCCATTGATCGGCCGTGGTCAGGTTCGCGTCGACGGTATCACAATGCCGGCGAAAGAAGCTTTCGCCGCCAAGGACATCCAGACAATCACTCTCGGCGCGAAAGACGGCCTCGCCCTGATCAACGGCACCCAAATGATGCTTGCTTATGCGACAGATATCGCGATCCGGGCAAAACGACTCGCCAAGCACGCCGACATCATTGCGTCGATCTCCATCGAGGCATCGAAAGGAAGCGTCGAGCCGTTCGGGCGGGACCTGATGCAATTGCGCCCACATCGCGGCGCGTCTGACGTATCAAGCAATGTCCGACGCCTGATGGCCGACAGTGACATCCTCGCATCACACGCCAACTGCGAAAAGGTCCAGGACCCCTACTGCCTTCGATGCATTCCGGCAGTCCACGGCGCGTGCCGAGATGCCCTTCGACACGTGTGCGACGTCGTCGAAGTCGAGTTGAATTCCGTTACGGACAACCCCGTCATCGTCGGCGACAAGATCGTCTCCGGCGGTCTCTTTCACGGCGAACCGCTCGCCCTCACGCTCGACTATCTGGCCATGGCGCTGACGGAATGGGCGAACATCTCCGAACGTCGTCTGTACATGCTGCTCTTCGGAGACGACGAATTGCCGGCACTTCTTCTGCGCGACACGGGGCTGAACAGTGGATTCATGATCGTGCAGTACACGGCCGCATCCCTCGTCAACGCTTGCAAGACGGCCTGTATGCCCGCGAGCGTCGACAGCATCCCAAGCAGCCTCGGACAGGAGGATCACGTCAGCATGGGGGCGACGAGTGCCGTGAAATGTCACGAAATCATGGACAACGTTGAGATGGTCCTCGCCATTGAGCTCCTCGGGGCCTGTCAGGCGCTCGACTTCCGGCTGCCCACCAAACCCGGAGTGGGACCGCGCGCCGCACACGGCGTCGTCCGCCGCGAAATTACATTTGCGGACGCTGATCGCGCGTTCGGCGACGACATCCACACCGCGATCGCCATTCTGCGACGCGGGGACGTGATTCGGGCCGTCGAGGAGGCCGTTGGACCACTGGAATAACAGCAATTCAATGCGCCGAATAGTGTTTCATCGCCAGGGATCGCCATATAATCCGGCTTGCCGCGTCGGTCGCGAGAAATTCGTGCCGACGGCGTAGATTCGACGATGATTTGTTAGGACGGGAGACAACGAATGGCCAGCATTGTATGCGTTTTCATTGAAGCGACTTTGACACCGATCCAGGGGTTCCTTGGATTCATTCTGAACCTCTTCGGCGCGGAATCGCCATCATTTGTCAGCGACATCCTGAACTTCGTCGGTTGCTGACCCGCCTGTCCTGTTCACGACGAATCCACAACCCACATATCTGGCAGGGACGCCATGACAAGCTTACTTTGCACGCTCATCGTCGCCTTCGTTGAAATACCGCAGGCGATATTCGACTTCTTTTACGGGATCTTCGGACAATCCGCGCCGGATCTGACGTTCGGCGTCGGTTCTCTGTTCGGCTGCAACCTCTGACGCGACGCATGTCGCCGCGCCATCAGCAAGCCGCCCATCTGACTACGGGCACGCCGTTCCGAGTTCGGCTTCAAACAAGTACACGTCGTTGATGTCAATCACGTCGTCGCCGTTCAGATCACCAAAGAATCCAGGCCCGGCCATGCCGAACTGCGGCTGAAAGAAACTGAAATCCAGCATGTCCACGTCGCGATCAAAGTCGAAGTCCGCATCGCAGGGAACATTCAGCGGCGTCAGTTGATACTTCGCGCCACACACCGACGCATCAGACGGGCCTTCCGGTTCGATCTGAATCCAATAAGTGCCCGGGATCAGGAAGAACCCGAATTCAAGAGGCGAACACGGATCGGCTGAAATTCCGTCCAGCAGAACGCCGGGACATCCACTCGTACCATCCAGGAATCGAATCGTTGCAGGGCTCTCGGATTCAAATCGATACGCCAATTCACCCGGTTCCGTCAGTATGATCTCGTACCAGTCCGTATCGAATCCGACGGTCTCCCCGGAAAAATAGACACCTGTCGATCCGCAAATCCGCTCTTCTCGATCCACGACCGTTGTGAAGATCGGCGAAGGACCGTCGCAGCCGTAATTTGTCGTGTCCACAAACGTATCCGAGCAGACGGCCTCTCCCTCCGGAATCGCCTGCGGGCTGCAAAACACCTTGCACGGGCATTCGAGGCACGCAGAATTGACACCGAGGAACTCGCCGCCAAGTGAAGCACAATCCTGACTCGTGATGAACTCGCACGCCAGTGCGCCGAGGCAACACGCTCCCTTGGGCACGCCGCAATCGCCCAACGAAATCGCGCAGGTTCCATCCGCCGCGAATCGATCATTCGGGCCGACGCAATTCTCGATCGAAACGCCATTCACGCACGCGCCCGTCGCCTGATCGCAACACGCCCCAGTGACGCCCCCCGCTGTGCCCATCAGGCAGAACGCAAAACTGGTGTTATGCCGAAACGGCTTGCCGACATCGATGAGTTCGCGAACCGATCCGTTGGCAATCGCCGTGGACGGCGCCCACAGGAAGTAGCATGTCGGCGAACCCAATCCGACGATCGAGACCCATCCGCGCGTCATGGCGACCGGCGTCGCCAGCTCCAACTGATAAAGGTTGTATTCGGCGCCGAGATAGATGATTCCCGTCGGCGTTCTCGTGGCCGTGGCAATCTCCGACGCGACGACGGGCCCCGGCGCATTCCCCTGATCCTCATAGAATTTCACTTCAAAATCCGGCATGAACTCTTCACATTCGATAAACGATGTCGGCCCCACGGGCTGCAGGTCGACGCCGTAGAATTGAATGTCCGTGATCGTGCCCCCGACGCCGGAAAAGTCGTCGTATACCGTGGCGCCGCGCGAGTCTTCCGATGTATAGAGCGATGGCTCAGATGCAATGTCCAGAGGCGGCTGGCCAAACAGCGTGTTCGCCGGGCATGGCGTCTGCGTCGGACAGTCTCCACACATCAATTCCGGCCCAATCCACGTCCAGCCCTCGGAATTGCAGACCGCTTCCGTCGTGACGACGCACGACATCGAACCGACACAGCACGGACCTGTCTCTTCTCCGCAGGCCGGCGAAAGGAACTGGCACACGGAGTTCGGCTCGTATCGTTGACCGGGCAGCTGGCAGTCCGCTTCAAGCACGCCATCTATGCAAGGTGCGATCCCTCGCGTCATCCCGTCGCCGCAACAGGCGCCCGTCGTGACGCCGCAGGCCGGCGTCAGCAATGCACACGTCGTGTCGGGCGTAAACGTCTCTGTCGGCCCGATGCACTGAAATATCTCGACATTGTCTGTGCACGTTCCGTCAGATGCGTCGCAACACGCGCCGAAGATTCCGCCGAACGTACCTCGAATGCAGACCGCAAGATCAAGCCCCTGCTCAAGCTCAACGCATCCGGAACACAGTGAATAGTCGTCGCCCACGCTCCCCGGCGGCGACGACCAGACGAAATAACAGTTCGGATCGCCGTGACCGACGATCGAAATCCATCCCCGCGTGATCACACACGACGACGGCAGCGTCATTTCATATTCGTTCAGCTCGAAGCCCTGAATATAGTAAACGCCCGTCGGTGTTCGCGTTGCCGGCAGCGTGTAGGTGCACACGGCCTCGCCCGGCCGATTGCCGACATCCGGATGAAACGAAATCTGAAACGTGTTATCAGCTTCGACGCACTCGATAAACGAGCCGCCCGGCGTCAGCGCCAGATCGAAACCGTAAAACGTGACTGCTGAAATCGGGCCGACGAGATCCGAGAATTTCTCATACCTCTGCAGGCCGGGGCCGAACTCCGAAGTTCCGGCGCCTTCAAACACAAATGGGTTTCCTGGACTCTGCGAAAAAAGAGAATCGCCCGAGCAGGAAGGCATCTGAGGACAGAGATCGCACGTCGTATCCGGACCGAGCCAATTCAGCCCCTCGTTGTCGCAAGCCGCCTGATCGATGATGGCGCAAATCGGCTCACCGAAGCAGCATGCACCCGTCTCTGGACCGCCACGCGGCTGCGCCCCCGACGCCGGGGTCGTGAAACTGTCATCCTCCGCAGACGGAACGATCATCTCCGGAACGATCGATCCGAATTCGATCGATGTCGGGGGATCCGAGGAAACGACCCGGAAGTCAACTTGTTTGCTGAGTGTTGCAGATGGAGATTGAAGATCGGCAGCTTGCCCATGGGCGGGCAGGACGAATGACAATGTCGCCATGAGCGCGCAGAACGATACCGGGCGAGTCATGCGGAAAGCCTCCTAAGTTGTCCCACTCCGGTTTGCAGCGCTTTATTCCATGAATCCTGTCGGAATCGCGTTCGAGGACGAAATCGACGATTCCGAGGCGAAAGCGTTGAATCGACTATCTTATCACGTTAGCATTAAAGTGGTGTATGTTTCAAGCGCATCACATCGTTTTGACGCAGGACACAATAAGAAAGACGCCAATCGTATCTTACGCAATCGTGTGATCGACGCCTGATGCAGATTTCACTTGGCGAGCCAACCAAGGAGAATGTGCGTATGCCACGCAAGATTCCCGTCGCCCTCATTCTGGCTGCAATGACAATCCCCCTTGAATCTGTATTCGCCGATGGTTTCGTGACAATCAATCTCATTTCGCCCCAGGCGAACACGGCCGTCGCCCCCGGACAGGCGATTGACTGGCGGATCGAGGCCGAAGTGACGCAGGGCGACAATGCCGGCCTCGCACTCCTGCTTGTCGATCTCGTCCAGTCCCCCTTCAACCCGCAATTGTTCGACTTGACGCCGCCGACTCTGATCCCCGCGGCGATGCAGAACTTCGCAGCACCGAGCGGATTCTCCAATCCGAACGGCGGCTACACAGGCATGCTCGTCGGCAACATCGGCGAACGGAATATTCGGCAGATCGGCGGCGCCCAGAACGCATTCGGTCAGCCCGGCCAGATCATGGGACAATCCGTCAACGTCGACGGCGGTATCGGACAAGGCACGCCGATCCTCATCGCGGAAGGCTCGTTTGCGGCACCGCCTGTGCCGGGCGATTATGCAATCATGCTGGAGAATGCCGTCGCGAACACGTTTGACGCGATCAACGCGGCCCCGACGGCATCGCCGGTCAGCCCGGGATCCCCACTACTGATCGACTCCTTTTTTCTCTTCACAGTCGATGACACGATTCAACTCCGTGCAGATGTCAATTGTGATGGCGTCGTAGACGGCCTGGATGTCGCGCCGCTGACCGTCGCACTCACGGATCCCGCATCGTACCCGTCGATGTATCCGGCATGCTTCCTGTCCCAGGGAGATGTCAACAACGACTCGTTGATTGACACGAACGATATTTCCGACTTCGTCGCTTGTTTGCTCACGGGCTGTCCATAACACACTGTCGCCTGATTTCGATCGGCCGGCTGTCATCATTCGAATTTTCGAAATCGCCAGACTCCAGCAAGAGGGGAAGACCATGCTCCGAACCAAAGCCTCACGACTGCTATTCATCGCAATCGCCGCCTGCCTGTGTAGCTGGCAGTCGGCGACGGCACAAAACGGCGCCTGCTGCATCGACGGCGAGTGCTCAGAAATCTCGCCCGTTTTCTGTTCCGCCACCGGCGGCATTTACCTCGGCGAAGGAACAACCTGCGAGAACGACGGATTCAACTGCGATCTCGGCGCATGCTGTACGGGCGAAGGCTGCATCGAAACCTCGCAGATTGACTGTGCGCAACAAGGCGGATTGTTCGAAGTCGGCGCGACGTGCACGGAAAACCTGTGCGGCGCCTGCTGTACATTCGAAAACCAATGTCTTGATACAACCTCGATCCAATGCGCCAACATGGACGGCGCGACATTCTTTCCCGGCACAACCTGTGAAAGCGAACCGTGCGGGCCGCCACCAACTGGCGCCTGCTGCGACAACGGCGCCTGTTTCGACGGAATCCTTGAGGCCGCATGTGTCAGCGGCGGCCGCATCTGGGCGGGCCCGAATACGACCTGTGCCGATCAACCCGCCCCATGTACTGAAGGGGCATGCTGCGTCAATAGCAATTGCGTACAGTTGATTCCATCGGATTGCGCAAGCCAGGGCGGCGCCTTCTTCGGCGGCGCCTGCACATCCGGCCTTTGCGCCCCACCCAGCGGCGCCTGCTGTTCGGGAACGAACTGCGTCGTCACGATTCCGGAGAACTGCACAGAAGAACTGGGGCGCGTCTTTCTCGGCGATGGAACGACCTGCGAGGGCGATCCGTGCGGCCCCGGCGGTGATCCGACCGGCGCATGCTGCACAGCCGAATTCGGCTGTCTCAACGATGTCACGTCGGCACAATGCGATGCCAGCGGCGGTCTTTATGCAGGCAACGATACGACCTGCAGCAGCGGCACATGTGACTTGGGCGCCTGTTGCCGCGGCGCCACGTGCACTGTCGAGTTCCAGCTCGCCTGCGTTCAAGTCGGCGGCGACTTTCAGGGAAGCGGAACCAACTGCGATGGATTCCCCTGCGGCGCGCCGCCCGTCGGCGCTTGCTGCCGCTTCGACGGCAGTTGTGAGAACGACGTCGCCGCAAATGCATGCACAGGCTCTGACACGTGGCTCGGCGCTGGCACTGTCTGTACAGCCGGAAGCTGTAGTTCCGGAGCGTGCTGCACGGACTCCGGCTGCCAGGACGTGTCTGAAACCGAGTGCCAATCAATCAACGGGTTCTTCTTCGCAGGTGCAGACTGTGCGAGCGGTGCCTGCAATGCCGGCGCCTGCTGCCTCGACGGCGCTTGCGGACAGGCCCCTGCCTACAACTGCATCCTCGCGGGTCGCGACTTCTTCGGCGCGGGCGTTCCCTGTGATCCGAACCCCTGTCTGCCCTGCGCGACCTGTCACGGCGATGCGAACGGCGACAATGCCATCGACGGCGACGATGTACAGGCAATGACGGACTGCCTCCTCGGCGCAGATCCGCTGCAATGCAAGTGCTCCGACATGAACCAGGATGGCAACGTCGACCTCGGCGATGTCAACATGTTTGTGACGGCCGTCCTTGCCGGCGGACTCTGCGAGTAGGCAAATCTCGCCCGGAACTGACCCGATGCGCATGGCGACGCATGTTTGAATAAACATGCGTCGCCCTTTGCTTACGTCGCATCGCCCGACATTTATTGTGGTTCTTCACGCATTTCCGGGGAACGCAACTTGATCGTAGAGGAATGCGCCTTGAACGGAGGGGAATGCGACTTGAGCCTAGGGGGAACGCGACTTGAACTTATGGGAATGCGACTTGAGCGTATGGGAACGCGACTTGAACGGACTCGCCCCGCACGCTGAAAGCGTGCCATAGGGAAGCCCAGGGCAAGTGCAGCCCGCGATGCGGGCAATCGCAGCCCTGGGTTGCGGATCAAACCATGAGCCAAGCACTGAAAGTGCGTCATAGACTTGGCATTGTCACAAGATCTGCAGCACACATGACGCATCGCATGCATGAATTCACTCCCGGAATTCCGTGAGAAACCTGTCTTGTTGCGGCGCATCGAAACTCAATCGTGGATGATGATCGACCGCAGACTCTCAACAATTCGCTCTTGCAGGCGCGACCAAACACGTCGATTCTCCGGCTTGAGGAATCGCTGATTCACTTCCAACTCAATGCCGAGATATCTTGGAGTCCTCAACGTCTTGCGCAAATATGTCGTGAGGCCGTCCGCCGAACCGAGATACGGATAGTTCCGCCGCACGCGGAATTCCGGCCCTGACTCGTGAAGCGCCGCCTGCCACGCGATGCAGAGTTTCTTCTCTGCCTTTCGGCTCGGGTCGTACAGGAACCCGATATCCGCGTTTCGTTTCTCACCATTCAAGCTCGGCGTGAACGAATGCGAACCAACGTGCAATACGCGCGATCCATCCCGAAGCGCTTCGCGAATCATCAACTCCACGCAATCCCGATGCGGTTTGTAGATCGTGTCGAGCACAAATCGTCGATCGGTCTCCATCAGCGATTTCGAGTACTCCGAAAACAGCTGGGAATGCCCCGGAGATCGATTGACTTCCACCAGCAGTCGAGAGATGTGGTTGACAACAAGCGGGGCTCCAAATGCCTTGGACAATCGACGCCCCAGCGCCAGGGACCCCGGATCCCAACCGCGATGCGACGCCAACGCCTTCCTTGCGCCGTCCGATTGGAAACAACTGCGGAATCTCGATGGAATCTGGCTCCCGGCGTGCTCACACGACACGACTACGCCCCATCCCTTAGCCACGGAACATCGTCCCTTGCTGCAGGCAGTCGCAGAGCTGTCGATATGTACCTTCAATGGCGGCGCGTGTCGGATCGCCGCCAAGTCGCGCCAGAATCCGTCGCGAGAGGGGTCCGTTCTCGACGATTTCCTCCATCGCCGATCGGGTTCGCTCCGAGACGCCGGCGCTCGGCATCGTCGCCGCCGACAGATGACGCCAGATGTCCTTGACTTTGCAAGGCGTCGCCGACGGAACCCCCAATGCCGCGAGGTATGCCGCGTCCTCGACCACGGCCAACTCCCCGTCCCGTATCACGCGCAGATGCAGTTCCGCCAGCGGATCAACTGACCACGCCTTCTGGGAATCAAATGAACTCCATCGCTCGTCAACAATCGCTCGCAAGGCGGCAACGATCAGATGCAGGACCGCACAATCGGCGGCCGGGCATTCCTGCACGTCCAGCGTGCGGATCTCGATGGCGCTTCGATCGAATCGCGCGATCGCGCCCCGCGCGTTCGCCCATTCGAACTGAAGCGTCCCATCCGGATCGAACGGCGCCAGGTCCCTGTAAATCGCCTGAAGAATGTCGCGCTCGTAATCCGATCGCGTATAGGCTGGCTCGGGAATCACGCGCCCGGCAATCGACGGTATCTTCCGCGCGTTGCCCCGATACGTTTCGAGCCGCGTATCGATCAATCCCGTGAGTTTGCCGTCCATCATCGGCGAACTCGCCGCAATCGCCGGCAGAATCGGCATCAACAAACGGATCGCCGCGTGGAGCCGACCGAATTCCTCGTCGCCGCAAAAAGGCAGATTCAGATGCGCCGACTGAAGGTTGGACCAGCCGTGACCGCGACAATCGAAAATGCGATTGAACGCTTCGTAAACAGGGCTGTATTCGTGCTCCCACAGGCGCGTCTCGGAATGCGGATCCATCCATGGATGCATCGCCGTCGGCATCAGCATTCCGCCGTGCGGCGCCAGGATCTCGTTGATCTGCCGCACACTCGCATCGAAGAGCGCGTCGAGATTCTCCAATGCCGTCGCGGGACCGTTCGTCTTCAGCTCGATCACGTGCAGCGCCAACTCGTTGGACCAGCTCAACGCCCCGATCTCGACCTCGGATTCATACGAACCCGCGATCGCGTGCAGGATTCGATCCGATGCGGGGAATACATCAAGCGTCGTCGTATCAACGATCATGTATTCCAGTTCGACGCCAAAACAGTCAAACAGATGATATTCCGCGCTCACGCTCGATCTCCGTTCATGCCTTTTTTCTTCTGAACGCGGGCGGCGAATACGCGCATGATTGCGTCGTAAAGCTCGTTTTTCAGAATTCGATCCTCGTAGCCGGCGTCGATACTCGGATTGTCGTTCACTTCGATCACGTAGGCCTTGCTACGCAGGTACTTGAGATCGACGCCATACAGCCCGTCGCCGATCAGTTTCGCCGACGCCATCGCCGTCTTGATGACAGTCTTGGGAACGTCGTGCAATTGCACGGCCTCCACATCGCCATACGCCTCTCGATCCCCGTCCGCGTGGCGAATTTGCCAGTGCTGCTTCGCCATGAAGTAACGACAGGCGTAAAGTACCTGGCGATCGATGATGCCGATCCGCCAGTCGTAGTCCGTCGGCATGAATTCCTGGGCCACGAGCATGTCGGATTTGCTGAATATTTTGTCCAGGATTTCGTCCAGCGATTCGGGCGATTCCGCCTTGTACACACCCTGCGAAAATGAACTGTCCGGCAACTTCAGGATGCACGGATAGCCGATATCCTCCGCGATCTGATCGCGATTCTTCTTATGAACGATCAACGTCTTCGGAATCGACACGCGATGCCGCGTCAATAATTCCGTCAGATACACTTTGTTCGTACAGCGGGCGATTGAATCGGCGTCGTCGATCGAGACGAGATCGTTGGCAATCGCGCGACGCGCAAATCGATAGGTGTGATGGTTCACCTGCGTCGTTTCGCGGATAAACAGCGCATCAAACTCGGCAACCCGATCGTAGTCCGATCGATCGATGAACTCGACCGCGAACTTATTGCGTTTCGCTGACTCCGCGAACTTGCGCAAGGCCGTCTTGTTGGACGGCGGCAGCGGTTCGTCCTCGTTGACCAGAATCGCCATGTCGAATTGCGTCTTGCTCGATCGCTTCGCCGGAAATCGATTTCGCTTGAAGAACGTCCGGGCCGATTCGACGACGAAGTCATGATGCGTGGCGGGAATGTCATCGGCCGAGATCGCCCGTATTCCCCGCATCCGCCATGCTTCCCCGTCCCATTCAAACTCAACCCGCAGCAGCGGCGCCTGAAACATGAGAAACAACCGCTGACTCAGCGTCTCGTGCCGCTTCGCCATGTTCTGTCCGAAGTAGATACTCAGGGAGAAACGCGACGACTTGATCCCGCGCAGACTCTTCTGGATCAGATCATCCACTTCATCGGCCATGAAGCGAGAGATCGATGGCGTACTCAAATCCTGAATCGTCGTGACATTCGGCAGCGGCTTATGGCCTCGCGCCAGCGCCAACAACGACACATAGTAGCCCATGCTCTGATACCGATATGATCGGCACAGATTGAACACTTTCAGCGATCGCTGGACGCTGAAGGCCGTGTCCGTCAGGTAGTCCCGCGCCGACACGATGGGTACATCCGGAATTTTCAATGACCAGTTCTTGGGATTATTGACGACGATGAGATTCGCCACGTTCGTTGCCCTTTGCGGCAGATGGCCGCGGCACAATTTGTCAGACGGATTTGTCGATGACCAGAAGATTGGCGTCGTACGTCACGACGCCGAGAAAAATCGCACCGAGCACGCGCTCGATCGATTCGTGATAAAACTGCGTTTTGGAAAACGGATTCGGAATCATCGGATCCGCCACCAGCACTTCACGCTGCGCCTTGTCATATCCACACAAGACCACGAAATGACCGACCGGCGTGCCGCGAATATCGTCTTCCATGTTCGTCGAACCGATCTCTCGAACGCTTCGATAAAGATACGTCGCGCTGAGTCCCGTGATAATCGGCCGGCGCTTCTTCAACGGCTCCCGCACGAGCTTCGCCGTCAGATCACGAAAGAGCAGTTCGCCGCCCAATCGAAGAAACTCAAGATATCCCTGGATGGCGTGACGCAGTTTCGCGTCCGGCTTGGCGTCCATTTGCGCGCGAAGTTTCGCTGCGAGATCGACATCGCGCGACACGAACCAGGTCGGATCGAAGACCTGCAGGTTGTACGTGTAGATTCTCGCCGTGTATCCGCGGCGCAAGGCATGACACGCCAGATAGACGGCAAGCGTCCCGCCGTCGCCCAGCGCATCCACTTCGTCGATCACCTGTTCCAGAGAGATCGTGTCTTCGAAATAGTTGTAGACCGCGTGCAGGCACGTCGGGCCGCACGTGGTCTCAGTGGGCTGGGCGGAAATGCTGAAATCGAGCTGACTCTTCAATCCTGGGATATTCCTCTCACTTGCACGCGCGCCAATACTAGCAACTCCATTCGCCGTCGCCAGTGTGATACTGGCATTTCTATCCGACGAATCGATCGACGGATTCCGAGCTGTCCATCCGGATCGCCTGCGGCGAATCCAGCGATCGATCAAATATCGCCTGTTGCTTGAACACGCAATAGCCGATCCGTTCGTAGAATCTCCGGGCGCGTTCTCGCAAGACGTTGGATCGCACGCGCATCCTCGTCAGTCCGAACTTTCTCGCCCACGCCTCGGCATGCCGAACCAGCGCCGCGCCTGTCCCATTGCCCCGTTCCCCGTCATCAACC
>JAJDEC010000548.1 GCA_029259995.1 Phycisphaerae bacterium | reverse complement strand
GATCGTTGTGCTTGCCGCCGGCGCGGATGCACTTCTGGCTATTGGCGGCGCGCGTCGGCAGGCCGGGCTTGGCGCCGGCCCACTTGTCGACGTCCGGCGCCTGCTGGCCGAGGAAGATCGGCTTGAACTGGTTCATGCCGGCGTTGGCGAACATGAGCGTCGGATCGTCGTGGGGCACGCAAGGGCTGCTGGGCACAAACGTGTGACCGCACTTCTCCATGAAGAAGTCGATGAACTGCTGGCGAATTTCGCTGGCGCTTGGCATGACGGAGTTCTCGGATCGCGGACTGACTTTGCGCGCCGCGGTACGCATCGACGCCGCGAATCGGCAGGCCACTCGCCTGCACGACACGGAAGTCGGTCTAACATTCAATGGAATCGGGAGTTATACCCCATGCAACGGGAATCGTCACAGGGTGGGTTATCCGTTGGCGGAACGACGCGACGCCGTCAATCGGCCCGCCAGCGACTTCCCCATGCCGACGATGGCCGACTTCTCCTCGGCATGCATGCCGAATCGCCAGCAGACGCCCAGCGCCCCGAGGAATGCGACGACGCCGGCGATGATTCCTCCATAGACGCCCGATGATCGAGCCGCCCAGTACGTCAGTGCGACGAGGACCGGCGCGACGAGCAACAGCGACAGCGTGTCGCGATTGACGTGGACGTTGAGCATCCATCGACAGACGACAAACGACACGACGGCATGAACCGAGTAGCTGACGAGATAGCTCATCGCGTAGCCGTTCTCGCCGTACTGAGGAATCCAGTACCAGCCGAGCCCCAACAGGATCACCATCCAGCCGGCGTTTGTGACAAACGCAAGCCACATGCGATCGGCGCTCGTCATGACCTGTCCGACGGTCGATGCCGCCATCGACACAAAGCCCGTCGCCGCCATGATCGCCAGCACCTGCCAGCTGCCGACGAATTCGGGGCCGAACAACGCCATGATCGGCTTGCTGGCGGCAACGCCCGCGACCGCCATCGGCAGAACAATGACGACGATCAGGCGGAGATGGAGATCGTAAAGCGTGACGTAATTTGATCGCTCAGCGTCGGATCGTTTTTCGGAGAGCAACGTCAGCACGACCTGGTTCATGGCCATCGGGATGATCCCGAGGGCGAGGCGGAAGCGATCGGCGGCGCCGGCGGCGCCGAGCATCAGATCGCCATTCGGCTGACGAGAGAGCATCGCGTTGATCGCAAACGACGCGGGAACGACAACAAGACTCGCCAGCATGGCGGGAAGCCAGAACGACGTCAGCAGCGAAATCTCGTCCGTCCAGCCGGCCAGTCGCATGGGCACGTTGTAGGCGCGAAGCTCACGGATGGAGAAATACGTCGAGATGATACCGTTCGCCAAGTGACTCGCAGCCAGACCCGCGACGGCGCCGTTCAACCCTTCGAAGTAGCAGCCCAGTCCGATGAAGAGCGGCGCCGTCACGGCGCCGATCGAATTGAAAATCGTCTGCACGCGAAACGCACGCAGGCCGCCGAGGATGCCGCGATTCAGTCCGTTCAGCGCCAGCCCAAGAATGGCGACGGCCGACATCTTCAGCGCCAGCCCGATCTCCGGCTGTTGGCAGACGTCGCTCGCCGTCCAGTCCGCGAGCATCAGCATCGCGATGAACGACGCGCCGCCTAGAACGACAACGGTCACAACGCTCATGGCGAGAATGCGACCGAGCCGTTTCGGATCCGTGGTTCGCAGCTCCGCGCAATATCGATTGGCGAGCGCGCCGAATCCCGTCGCGCCAAAGGTCGCGAAGACCATCAGCGTCGTCGCGACGAGATTGAATAGACCGAATTCCGCCTTGCCGAGAATCCGCGCGACAGGCAGTGCGACGAGGACAATGGCGATACGATTGATGAGCGTGCTGAGCGTGGTCCAGAATGCCCCGCCGGACAAGTCCCGCAGCATCGACTGCTTATCTGACGGTTTGGACAATGCGAGCGCTCTCTACGTTTTGGCGAGTATGTCGAGAATGCGTTCCGATGCGTGACCGTCGCCGTAGGGGCTGACCTTTGGTCCGTCGCACGCCGCCGCACTCAGGAGCTCCGTGCAATGGCTCACGATACTCTCCTGCTCCGTTCCGACAAGCTTGACGACGCCGGCATCCACGCCTTCGGGGCGTTCCGTCGTCGATCGCATGACGAGCACGGGCTTGCCGAGGCTTGGGGCTTCTTCCTGCACACCGCCGGAATCCGTCAGGGCGAATGCGCAGCGTTCCATCATGGCGACAAACGCGGGATAGGGCTGTGGCTTGAGCAGATGCACGTTGTTCAGACCGCCCAATGTCTCGTGAACAGGCTTCTGAACGTTCGGATTCAAGTGAACCGGATAGACCCATTGCACATCGGGGTAGCTCTTCGCGAGTCGGCCGATGCTCTCGCAGATATTCTTGAAGCCGTCGCCGAAACTCTCACGCCGATGGCCCGTGATAAGCACCATTCGCTTGTCGCCGACGTGCTGATCGAGCCAGGCGACGATTTCCGTCGTCTCGGCGGGCGGCGTTTCGTGGTTGCGGCGAATTGTCCAGTGCAGCGCATCAATCACCGTATTCCCCGTGACGTGAATACGATCGGCGGGCACGGCTTCGCGCAGCAGATTGTCCTGAGCCCAT
The DNA here is from genome assembly GCA_029259995.1 of Phycisphaerae bacterium. GTDB lineage: Bacteria > Planctomycetota > Phycisphaerae > UBA1845 > UTPLA1 > ECT2AJA-110-A. Next base: position 4,533 of record JAJDEC010000548.1, on the reverse strand, counting down.
TTTGTCGGCGGGAAGTGAATGTCGGCCACTTGTCCGGCGAGGCGTCGATTGATTTCCTCGGGGAACGGCGAGTACTTGTCGTTGGTTCGCAGACCGGCCTCGACATGCGCGACGGGGACCTGATTGAAGAACGCCGCGATGGCGGCCGCCCAGACAGTCGTCGTATCGCCCTGCACGAGCACCCAATCCGGCTTGTCCTTTTGAAGCAGACCGTCGACGCCGTTGATGACTCGGGCCGTCAGCGACGCAAGCGACTGATTCGGCTGCATGACTTCGAGATCGGCGTCGGGCTTGATGCCGAAGAAGGAGAGCATCTGGTCGAGCATCTCGCGATGCTGGCCGGTCACGGCAACGCGAACGTCAAATCGTGCGTCGTCGCGCGCCAGCAGAATCGCCGGGGCGAGCTTGATGGCCTCGGGCCGCGTGCCGAATATGAAACAGAGCTTCTTCTTCATCCTCGATTCCCTCTCGCACGAAGCGCGCGATTCAAGTCATTCATTCTCGACGCTGTCGCACGCATCGCCGATACCGTCGCCGTCTGTGTCGACCTGATCCGGGTTCCAGACAGCCGGGCAATTATCGTCACAGAACTGATCCACGCCACTGCAACGACGCCCATTCGGCGACAGATCGCCATCGTCGGGCACGCCGTCTCCATCCTGATCATCGTAAAGATGGACGATCAACTCGGCTCGCGATCCGAATGCGGCTTCCGACGTATCGGACGTGACGCGCAATCGGTTTCTACCGGGTTCTAATCGGACTTTGTCCGTCTCGCCCGTCGCCAGGATTTCGCGATTGGACGACAGGACGCGATAGGCGCCCGTGCGCCCGTCATATTGAAGCGCGTAACCATCCCGATCGCTGAGCTTCAACGTCAATGGAAACTTCAATGACTGCTCGCCGACAGTCACGACGGGATTCACCAGCGGCGAATCGTGCTTCTCTTCCATTGCGACGATCTTCTTGAACTGCAATCGCATCTGTGAATGTGGCGCGATATTCTGAATCTGGATTTCAAATGTCACGGGCCTGTCAAGTGTCAGTTCCCAGTGCCGCGGCTTCGACACATCGCGAGGTGTAACAATCTCGCCGTCAACGACGTCGACTTCATCCGTCGTCGGACTCCCGAGAATGACGTCACGCTCACCCTGGAAGTCCACCAGCAACTTGTAATCCCGCCGCGCGAATCCGTTCTGCACACAGCTCACGATAACGAGCGACTTGCGACGATCGCCTGTCATCCGAATACCGATGCCGCGCCGATGATTGATCGTGTGCTCGCCATCGATCATCAGCCGACAGGATCCCCAGAGGTTTCCCGAATTCCTGATCGAGATCCAGCCGTCATTCTCGATCTTGCACTCGATGCCTTCGCCGTCGATCTCAACATGTCGGATCGCCGGCCTTCGACGATCGAGGATCACGTGGTTCCCGGGCGCATCGAGGCCGACATAGTCCGGACGTGGTCGCAATTCAAATTGCATGGCCTGCCCGGCAAACGCATTCTCGACGACAAATTCCGCCGCCGAGCCTTGATCCCACGCCAGGTATTCGGCCTGCGTCGCCTTGCGAACCAGATGCCACGATGGCGCGGCACTGAGTTCTGCGTATGCGTCCGGGTTCCGCAGCCAATTGCGAAGCGCCTGCGGTATGAGCGGCGCCTTTCGATACGCATCGCGAAGTGCGTGATAGCGTCCCATGAGATCGAAAATGGCGTCCGACTGTGTGAGTCGTTCGTGCTCAAAGCCCAGTTGCAGACCGACGGGAATGTCGTAAGCGAGCACCTTTCCCATAACGTAATGAACGTCGTCCATCGTCACGGCGTCGTGATCGTAGCCGCGATCGAAGGCCGCGCCGTTGAGTTTCCACCAACCCAGTTCGCTCATCGTCTGATCGAAGGGATGATCCTCGGCGATGCGCTGCCGCACTTTGTGTTCGCGAACGAACTGGTTGTTGCGGAAGATCGGCGCGTCATCTGTTGCGACACGGCCGGCGTAAAACCAGGCCATCGGCGGTGACGTCCCCCCAAGCTGCGCCATGATCGGCGGGTTCGCTTCAACGTAGGGCAAAATGCCGATCTTGTGCATCAGTGCATGCGTCTCGATCGCGTCCATGCCGGGATGGTTCAGGAACGGAAAGCCGTCGAAGTAAACGCAGTTCGCGCCGACAGCGTCGAGCGTGCGACGCATGCCCTCGACGGATCGGCGGCGCAACGTCGTATTCTCAGGATTGATGAAATAGCCCGCCGTTCGTGGTATGTAGCGAATTTCTGCTCCGCGCCGATGAGCCGCGGCCGTGGTTCGCTCCGCACCGCGCAGGGCGCGCGAAAGACTGTCGCCGTCGCAGCCTTTGCAGCGGACTATTTCATTGTCGATCAGAAACAGACCCCAGTCCCACATCGTACCGAAGCTGAAACCGTCGGGCGTTTTGGCGTAATGCTGGAATTCGTGACTCCAGTCCAATTCGCGATCGAGTGGTATCACGCGATCAGACGCGTCAATGTCCGCCGAAAGTGCACCGACGGGAATCGAATAGATCACATCGGCAAGGGACATCGCCGGCTGCGTGAAATCGACGACGTTCCCCTGCTGCTCAACCTGATTTGCAAACACATGCAGATTGACTGCTATGCCCGCTGCCTTGAATCGATCCGCGACGATCTTCAGCGCGTCCAGACTCTCAAAGTGAATCGGTTTGTCGTATGTGCCCTTGTAGACTTCGTGAATCAGTACATCCCGAAAGCCGCCGCGCTTCGCGTAGTCGAGCATCTGATCCGCGTTTTCCGGCGTCAGCGTCGGAAACAAGTAGGAATCCCGCAGGCGCGTCGACTTGCGAAACCACTTTCCATCGTCCGTCTTCACATACGGAACAGGCTGTTCACGCGCGACATCCTCCAGGGCATCCCAATACGCCGCCTTCGTTGTCGCAATCAGGGCCCCGCCGCCCGTCCAGCCGAGGAATGGGCTGAACCGGCACACCAGTCGCGGTCCGTCAGCGTAACACAGCGCGTTTGCATCCAGCGGCACGGCGTTGAAGAACACTTCGTTCGACGGTGAACGGATCGCCCAATCCATGTCTTCCTGCCGCTGCGGAATGTGTCCCGGTCGAATTCGAAACAGGTCAATCCGTCGGACACGTTCGTCCACATCCGTCACGCCGATCAGATTGAATGCGACATAGCGATCGTGGGAAGTGATCGTCGCCCGCAATTCGATCGGGCATTCGCCGAAAGTCATGCGATACGCATCGCCCTCGATTCGTTCGAAGGTTCGCGAAGGAAACTGTGAACCATCCTGCATCTCAATGAGTGCCAGCGGCTCCGGCGAACGCAACAGTTCACGATCGCCGCTTCGCACGGACACAAGCATGCCCGTCTCATTCACAACGGCCGGTGCGACACGCGTCGAAAACGCGAAGCCGGCCGTGTCATCCACCTTCGCAACGACAAGATCGTCAAAGCACGCCGATGCGCCTTGACCATTCGCGAACAGGATCAACTTGATCGATTGAATCGCCCGACCACGCGGTAGCTCCGTCGAGCGCGCCCGCCAATGTCCGATGTCCTGCGGTCCGACTTTGAACGGGGCGATGATGAAGTCGTTCTTGCCGTCGGCGTACTGAACGACGGCATCGAGCGTGATCGTGCCATCCTTCGGAAGCGACAGCGCCTTGACGCGATAGCCGACGACGTAGCACGCATCGTGCTCGCCGCCGATCGTCAGCTTCTGACTGACGCTGAGATCCCCGCCGGTTCGATTCTCAAGCCGCAAAAATCGATTGTGCCCTTCGCCATCCGTCCGCGCCGCATGACTTCGCGTTGCGCGCCAGTTGTCGACGCCGTCATCAAACCGGCCGTTGCGGACCAGGTTTCGACAATCGGCGGGACACGCAAGCGCCTCTGACGCGCGGCACATGCCATCGCCGCAGTTGTTCGTCGCACCAGTCGCGATGGGCGTCGGTGTTGGTGGGTCGTCGGCATGAATCGCCGTTGCGTGATGCGTGACGACGATCCAGAGACTGCAAATGATGAAGTGCGCCGCCCGGCGAGGCGAACCGGGACCGGTCGTTCGAATTGGCGGCTCAGTTGACGTCACTATGACTAATCGGGCGATTGGCCCATTTTGTTGAGCACCAGAAGCCGCTTCTCCGTCATGTCCTCGATGGCGAACCGGATGCCTTCACGCCCCAATCCGCTGTCCTTGACGCCCCCATAGGGCATGGAATCGACGCGGAACGAGGGGACGTCGTTTATTACGACGCCGCCGACGTCGAGTTCGTTGAATGCATAGAAGGCATTCTGCATGTTGTTCGTGAAGATACCGGCCTGAAGACCGAAAACGCTGTCGTTGACGATCTCGCAGGCCTGCTTGAAGGTCGAAAACGGCTCGATCGTCGCCGCCGGTCCGAAGGCTTCCTGGCAGGTGATGGCCGAATCCTTCGGCGCTTTCTCGATCAGCGTCGCGTCGTAGAAGGCGCCCTTCCGCTTGCCGCCGCACAGGATCCTTGCACCGCCCTTGACGGCCGCATTGA
>JAJDEC010000547.1 GCA_029259995.1 Phycisphaerae bacterium | reverse complement strand
GCACGATGTACAGCTTGCCGCCCGTGACTTCGGCCCACTTGACGGCGCGCTGGATGGCTTCGGCCTCGATGAAGTTGGGCCGCGTGATGCCGTGCAGCTGCGCGCCGAGCTTCTTCATCTCGGCGGCGTTGTGATGGCGTTCAATCAATTCATCCAGCACGCGCGGGCTTTCGGCGTGGACGAGGAGCATCGCGTCCAGCTCCTTGCACTTTTCCAGGCAACCGAACATCGCGCGATCGTCGGACTGCCAGCCCTCCCGCTCGTAGATCATGAACTGCTTGAATGTCGGCAGACCCTTCTTGACGATGTCGGCCATTTCGTTCTTGTGGCGATCCCACTTCGTGACGGCGACGTGGAACGAGTAATCGACGCAGGCCTTGTCCTTCGCCTTCTTCATCCAGTTTTCGACGGCGTCGTTCAGCGATTCCTCGCCGTAGGGAATGGCGAAGTCGATGACCGTCGTGACGCAGCCGCGGGCGGCGGCCCTGGTACCGCTGTCGTAATCGTCGGACGACGTGGTGCCGCAGAACGGGAGTGCGAGATGGACATGGACGTCGATCGCGCCGGGAATCACGTAGCAGCCCTTGGCGTCGATGATTCGGGCGCCGTTGCCGTTCGCCTTGGCGAGGCCTTTACCAACCTTGACAATTTTCTCGCCCTGAATGGCGACGTCGGCTCTTTCGGATTTGTCGGCATTGACGACGGTACCGCCAGTAATGATCGTGTCGAAGGACATTTGTCACACCCTTTGCTTAAAGATTTGATGGTCCCCGCTCGCCGTCCACCTCTCGGGCGGCGCGCGAATGGACGATTTCATTGTCTTGCGACGGCTTCGCGGGGTCAATCTGCGGCGCAAACGCGTGTTCGGGCAATCGGCGAGACGCCGCCGGTCGTTGCTGATGACGCCCTGCGGGCATATCATCCACCGACGTATTGACTGAAAGTCGGCTGCGTCCGCCGACAGACGCCCACGACGCAATATGGTTGTGGCCATAGAAGTTGCGAGCCATCCGCTTCATTACGGCCGCGGCTCTGAACACCGCCATCGCGATTCAGGCAGGACGGACGCAACCGCCTTCCCCCAACATGTCGAAACGCATGATCATCCTTGGTTCGACCGGCTCGATTGGCGAGAGCGCCCTCGATGTGGCGGCGCATCTGGGCGGAGAATTCGAGATCGTCGGCCTGGCCGCGAATCAGAGCTGGGAGCGGATGGCGGAACAAATCGCCGCGTTTGCGCCCGAATGCGTGGCCATGTCGGATCCGGAAGCCGCTGGTCGTCTCGAATCGAGGATTCTGGAATCCGGTTCGAAGACGCGTGTGCTGACGGGATCGGACGCGATGTGCTTGCTGGTCGAACAACTGGATGCCGATTTCGTATTATCCGCAGTCGTCGGCGTTGCGGGCCTGGCATCGACGCTGGCCGCCGTGAAGCGCGGATTGACGGTCGGGCTCGCCAACAAGGAAGCGCTGGTCGTCGCCGGCCAGTTGATGGTCGACGCGGCCGCGGCCTCGGGGGCGAAGCTGATCCCCGTGGACAGCGAGCATTCGGCGATTTATCAATCGCTGCATTCGGGGAAACACGAAGAAGTCGAGCAAATATTGCTGACGGCGTCGGGCGGCCCCTTCCGCACGTGGTCGATCGAAAAGATGCGAAATGCAACGCTGGAAAATGCGTTGAAACATCCGACGTGGGACATGGGTCCGAAAATCACGATCGACTCCGCGACGATGATGAACAAGGCGCTGGAGATTATCGAAGCCAAGTGGCTGTTCGACATCTCCGCGGATCGTATTGAAGTGGTCATTCATCCCGAGTCGATTATTCATTCGATGGTGGCTTTCCACGACGGCTCCATCGTGGCTCAGATGGGAACGCCCGATATGCGGACGCCGATTCAATATGCCATGACGTATCCGCATCGCGTGGCGCGTCAGGGAGATCGAATCGACTTCTCGACGCTCGAGCGGATGCATTTTGAGCCGCCGGATGCGGAGCGATTTCCGGCACTGCGAATGGGCCACGACGTGGCGCAACGCGGCGGTACATCGGGTGCGGCGTTCAACGCCGCGAACGAGGCGGCTGTCGAAATGTTTCGAGCCGGCCGCATCGGATTTCTGGAAATATCATCGCAGGTCGAGGATGTCCTGCGACGACACGAATTCACGGAGGTACCGGACCTGGCGACGCTGATGAATGTCGACGCCTGGAGCCGGAACGAGGTTTTCTCATGCTGCAATGTCTGACGGCAAACGGCGATCTGCTACTGGCCGCGATGCCCGCGTTTCTCGGGAATATCTGGAACATCACGCAGATCATTCTCGGTTTCTCCCTGATCGTGTTCGTCCACGAGCTGGGTCATTTCGCGGCGGCGAAATGGGCCGGCGTTCGTGTTGAGCGCTTTGCCATCGGATTCGGCAAGGAGCTGCTGGGCTTCACGAAAGGCGAGACGCGCTATTCCTTCAATGTGCTGCCGCTCGGCGGCTACGTGAAGATGCTGGGCCAGGAGGACTTCGTCGTCGACAAGACGGGCGAGCTGAAGGTCAAGCAGGATCCGCGTTCCTTCACGAACAAGAGCGTCGGCAAGCGGATGGTCATCGTCTGCGCCGGCGTCGTGATGAACCTGATCTTCGCGGCCATCGCATTCACGATCGTCGCAATGGTCGGCCGCATGAAGGCCCCCGCCGTCGTCGGGCTGGTGGATGAAAACCTGCCGGCGGGACGGGCCGGTATCCAGCCGAGCGATCGAATCCTTGAAATCAATGGAACCCCCGTCGAGGACTTCGATCAGCTGATGCGCATCGTGTCGCTGTCGGACGAAGGCGCCGAGCTTGAATTCAAGATTGAGCGCAACGGGAAAATTGTTGAGCCATACCCGCGCGTGATCCCCGAGTATCAATCCGATTCCGAACGCCGACAGATCGGAATTGGTCGTGGATGGAACTATCGCGTCGGATTTGTACCGCAGCGCGGCGAAACGCCGATTCCGGACGATCAGCTTCAGCTGTACGACAAGATCACACATGTCATCGTCAAAGGTCAGCGCATTCCGCTTGAGCAGGACTCGTGGATGCCATTCATTCGGCAGCTATATGCCTCCATGGGACGGCCGATGGAACTGGTCGTACAGCGACCGGTGGATCCGGAGTCGCAGACGGAAGCGCAGTTCCTTGCGGACGATCCGGACATCAAGGCGACGGAACGCGTCGTGAAGTACACGCCCGAATGGGTGCCCGTCCCCTACAATCCCGCGACGCCGGAATTTGCCTCGCTGCTCGGATTCGTCCCGCGACTGTCGCCGCTCCATCTGTTTGAGAACGATGCGTTCACGACGGCGGGCATTCAGTATCGGGATGCGATCGTGGGCATCGGCGAAATTGAGTATCCGTCGTGGCCGGAGCTGAAGAATGCCTATGAGGAGAACGCGGGCAAAACGATTCCGCTTCGGGTCCGACGAATCGGCACAGCGAATCACGAACTCAGTGCGAAGGCCGTCGATTTCCTGATCGAACAGCGCGAGACGCTGATCGCGGCCGCCATCGCGAACCTCGACACGGCGAGAATTCAGGCCGCGAAATTGATTAGCGAGTCCGCACTGGAAGCCGGCGACAAAACAAAGGCGCTGGCGGCGCTGACGAAACAGGAAAGCGTTTCCGCGTGGCAGTCCTGGCTCGATCAGGTCGACGTCCACGAACTCTCGCTGAAGGTCCCGTCGACATCACTGTTTTCAAGCGAGGCACCGAAGATCGGCGCCTATCTGCGGCCGGCGGACGAAGGCATGGTCTTCATCGCCGACACGATTCCGGCGTTCGGCGATCGGGCGACGCCCGCGCGGGAATCCGGCATTCCCAGATTCGCCGTCGTGCTAAACGTAAACGACACGCCGATCGGCGCGTGGCACGACTTCTTTCGAGTATTGGCCGAGAATGCCGGGAAGACGGTCAGCATCAAGTATCGCCGTTTCGACAAGATCGGTACGGCGCAATTAAATGTTCCGACGTGTGTGCAATCAGCACTTGGTCTGAATCGCGGCGATCGCATCACGAAGATCAACGGCGAGACCGAAATCGAAATCACCACAGGTGAGGACAAAGAGGGCAACGAGTTCAGACAACGAGCCATTCTTCCGGATTGGCGGGCTGTTGCGGCCATGCTCAAGCAGAATGAAGGCAAGACTGTCGAAGTCGAGTACGCAAGCCTGAGCGGCGAGCGCGGCAAAGCGTCCTACGCCGTGACGGCAAGCAATGTCGACCCATGGCTGGATCGCGTGCAATACGGTTTGCCCCAGCTTTATCCGTTGAGCGAACGACATCCGATCACGAATCCGATCGACGCCCTTGTCGCCGGCACGCAGCAGGCATACGGCGCAACGGTTGATACAATCGTCACGATCAAGCACCTGGTCACGGGCAATGTCGGCACGAAGAACATGAGCGGTCCGCTGGGAATCATCTCCATCGGCGCGAAGGTCGCGGATCACAGCACGCTGGATCTGATCTGGCTGCTCGGATTTTTGTCGGCCAATCTCGCCGTGATCAACTTCCTGCCGCTACCAATTGTGGACGGCGGATTGTTTCTGTTCCTGATCCTGGAAAAAATTCGCGGCGAACCCGTCAGCATCAAGGTGCAAGTCGCCACGCAGATTGTCGGCATCGCGCTCATCGCGACGGTCTTCATCCTCGTCACGGCGCAGGACCTGTTCAAGATGATGGGTTGATTCCGGGTTGTCGTTGTTTGCTCTTTTCGAGTCGGCAGCGACTCGGCCCGCCGACGACGAATCGGCGTGATGATCGATTTTCCATGTTGCTGTTCTTCCGGCCTGCAGGCGGAGCGTGATCGGCCCCCAGTTGTCGCAACGCGATCGCGCGGTCGCAACGATCTCGCCGAGTTGCTTTGTATGCAGCGTCAGGGTTGTCATCGATTGGCACTCACCCACATAGTGGTCCCCGAAATAGACAGCAACATCGCACGACGTGTTGTTCTGGATAACAAGCCGTGCTCGACGTCGCGTATCCGGAACGCAGTCACGCACGCCGGCAAACGCCTGAGATGATGGCGCGAGAATGAGAATTGCCGCGAACGATTGCGCGAAATGTTTGATCGCCATATATCAATCTCCGATCGGCCTGCGGCGAGAAGGCCGATAGGGCTGGCATCGGCCGAATCGCAAAGGAGGAATGAGCGGGCGCCGCGTCAGACGCGAGGCCCCACGACGGCAGTCTTTGCGCCGAGTCGACGGATTCTCGCCCAGTGACGTTGAAACCAGTCAATACCAGGCACCGACAGACGCCAGGTCTTCATTCTGGCAATTCCGATTCGGCAATCATTGCGCCGGAGGTGATGGAAAAATTCGAGAGCGTGTCCAGGCCCGCAAGTCAAACAAGCAGCAACGTCGAATCGTCCTGCCGTTATGGCGAGTTCATTCAGAATTCAGGCTCGATCTGGGAACGGCCCAGCGCTTGTTCGTCGGGGACACGGGCGACATGGCCGGATCAATCAGCCGCCGATCTGGGACATTTGCCGATTGCCGTGATAGGAATGCACTTCGGGTTTGAATGCGACGCAGTTGATGAAGGCCTGGTGCAGTTGATCGTGTATTGTGTCTTTGTTCGCGCTGCGAAGCATCGGGCGAAGTTCGACTTCGCCGCCATCGAAGAGGCAGCTGCGCAACTGCCCTTCCGCCGTCAGCCGCAGTCGATTGCAGGTCTCGCAAAACGGCTTGGACATGGCGCTGATGAATCCGATGCGCCCCTTCGCCCCCGGAATGCGGAATACCTTTGCGGGCCCGGTTCCGGAATCGGGATCCGCCGGCACGAGTTCGCCGAAGCGTGATTCGATGTGGGCTCTGATTTCAGATTCCGGGATGAATCGGGCTTCGTATTCACCGCCGAGCGCCGTCCGGCCCAGCGGCATGTATTCGATGAATCGGACGGTCGCCTCGCGATCGATCGTCAGTGCGGCAAAATCGGCGAATTCGTCATCATTGATATCGCGCATGGCAACGCAGTTAATTTTCGGATATCCAAAGCCCGCGTCGATCGCGGCGTCGATGCCCGACATGACGTCGCCGATGCGGGCGCCCCGTGTGATCCGGCCGAACGTCTCGGGATTCAGGGAATCGAGGCTGATCGTGATTCGCCCCATGCCGGCTGCCCTGATGGCCGCGGCATGTTCAACAAGCAGAACGCCGTTCGTCGTCATCGACAATTCGACGTCATCCGAAAGGTCGTTCAGCATTTCGATGAGTCGCGGAAGCTCACTTCGAACGAGCGGTTCGCCGCCCGTGATTTTGAAACCGCGAATGCCGTGTGCGATGGCCGCCCGGGCGATTGTCACCATCTCCTCAAACGTGAGCAGAGACGCCTTCGGGGTCCAGTCCAGCTTGTCTTCCGGCATGCAATAGACGCATCTGAAATTGCAGCGATCGGTCACGCTGACTCGGAGCGTCTGGACGGCGCGAATGTCGCGCGGACCCGTCGGCTGGTCCGACAGCGGCGATGGGTTCAATTCGGTCTGCGAAATGACGGGAAGTGCAACTTTCACGGGTTCTGATCGTAACGATTGGTATCCGCTCTGCAAAGCCGAAGTTGGGGCGGCACTCGGAAATTGACCTTACCCCGCTGTGATCCGAGAATAATCAACAACCCTGGTTGGAGAAGCCCGCTGTCGCAATCGCCTCAAAACCCGAATAACGCCGCCGAATTCGCGGGAACCGCGCGTGGCGCCGGGCGTCCAAATCGGAGGATTGGGGTTCAATCGGCCGAATTCGAAGCGGCGGACGATTTGGAATCGGCCTTGATATCTCGAACATGTGCCGGCGACACATCCGCCTATGCGGAATTGGTCAGGACCTATCAGGATCGCGTGTATGGACTTTGCCTGCGAATGTGCGGCAACACGGCGGATGCCGAAGATCTCGCACAGGAGGCATTCGTGCGAGCCTATCATTCGCTCGACAAGTTCGACGGCCGATCCAGGTTCTACACGTGGCTTTTCCGAATCGCAGTCAACGTGTCGATCAGCGAACGACGCAGATCGATGCGACGGCCCCTGAAACTCGCAACGGATCTCGCCCCGGCGCATGGGGCAGACAACGGCGAGGCGACGAGGCGAATGGAGGATCAAGCGTCAGACGCCATCAGCGCCGAGGCACATGCCATGCGTAATGAGCAGACACAGGCGATTCTGGCGGCCCTGACGGAATTGGACGATGAGCAACGAAGCATTGTGACGCTGCGGGACATGCAGTCACTTGGCTACGATGAGATAGCGGAAGTGCTGGAAATACCCATCGGGACCGTCAAGTCCCGGCTGCATCGGGCAAGACTGGCCCTTCGGCGGCGATTGAGTCCGATGTTTGAGTAATGAGCCAGTCGCCACGCAGATTCGTGGCGTGAATGAGAACCATGACGGAACGCGACGAACAGCTTGAGCAATTGACCGCGTACCTTGACGGCGAGGTGACGGCGGCTGAACGCGCCGACGTCGAGGGCCTGATCGCGCGAGATCCGCAAGCACGTCAGCTTCTGGAAGAATTGCGCCAGACGGCGGCCCTGATCGCAGGACTCCCCGGAACATCGGCCCCGAATGGTCTCGACAAAGCGATCGTCGCGCGACTCGAACGAGAGGCGCTTCTCGGAGGCAACGAACCGCGTCCGAGGCGTTGGACGATGGGCAATTGGAGCGCGCTGGCCGCGTCGATCGCGCTCGTGGCCGCGGCCGGCTGGTGGATCGTTCCTCGCATCGATCAGATGCGCGGCGGGGCGCCTGGCGGCAAAGTGGCCGCGTTGAATCCGGATAGCGTTTCCTTGGCAAGCGAGGAGAAACTCGCGATCCACGCCGCCCCGGCTGGCCTCGCGAAAGACAAGCATCGACCCGTGGCGGCGGCACCGGCTGCGTTAAAGCGAGAAGGAAGTCGCTCGGCGCGGAAAGCGCCGGCCATGAACGCCGCAGCACGCAGCGAGGAGACGTTCGTCGGTGCGCCCATGATGACGGAGCCTTCGACGGGCGAACGATCGAATCGAAAAGACGACAGTCAACGCCACGCACTCAATTGCGTGCCTGTCAGCGAGGCGGCGGAAGTCGATCAATCGCTGAACACAGGACGACTGACGCCCGACGAACTGGCGAACGCCAACGTCAGCGCGTTCACGAACAGCATCGTCGTGGAAGTACCGAATGACGCGGCGGTTCCGATCCTGGGACGCGTCGTCGAAGACAACTGTTCGTCGAATTTCGTCCCGAATCTGGAATCTGAACCGCGGAACAAGCCGATCGGTCGCGCTCAGCTGTTCTTTGCGAAACAAGGCGACGATGCGGTCGGGGATCGACGACTGACGGAAGCGCGACGGGATTCAGAACGCAGCGGGAGAGATTCAGCGGCGATTGAAGCGGTGAGCAACGAATTCAGATTGGTTATGAATGTGCGCCGCTCACAGGTTCAGGACATTATCGCGGCGATGCAGGTTGCCTCCGTTGCAAATGGCTACGACACGAATATCGATGTCAACGGACTGCGATTCGCCAATGATGCGGACCCGGAAGTCGTCAGCGGCAACCTTCGGACCGTCGTCGACGACGACTTCGCGGCGGCAATCGGCATGTTGGATGCATCCATCGATTCGGCATTGCCCCGGAGCGACGCCGCTGAGCGCAATGCATGGGATGATGAAAGTGCGGACGATGATGCGCCAATCAAGGAGAATGCGTCGGAAATTCGGGAAGCCCAATTGTC
>JAJDEC010000546.1 GCA_029259995.1 Phycisphaerae bacterium | reverse complement strand
GCCACGCCGGCAATCAGGAATGACGTCGAGAGAATCACGATTCCGCGCTGGTGCCGCATTGCCTTTTTTCGAAGGACGTACCAACCGCTGTCCCGCTTCGCGTCAATTGGATCGCCGTCCATGAATCGCCGAAGATCGGCGGCGATATCGGCCGCGTGCTGATAGCGACGATCCGGCTCTTTGGACAGCGCTTTCAGAACAACCGTTTCTACATCGTTATCGAGGTTGCGCCGAATCGTGCTGGGACGCCGTGGCTCCGCCTTCAGGATGTTGTCCAGCACGTCGCGCATGTTGCCGACGACTTCGTATGGGAACTGGTCCGTCAGCATCTGATACAGGATGACGCCCAGCGCATAGATATCCGTTCGCGTGTCAATCTTGTCCGGATTTCCAAGAGCCTGCTCCGGGCTCATATAAGGTAACGTTCCGACGACCTGACCGGTCATCGAAAGTACAGTCGCTTCGCGATTGACCATTTGCTTGGCCAATCCGAAATCGAGGACCTTCGGCTCACCTTCCGAGTCCACGAGGATATTGCTCGGCTTCAAGTCGCGATGAATGACGCCCTTCTTGTGGGCATAGTTCACGGCGTCGCAAACTTTCGAAAACAAGGCGAGCGTATCGTTGAGCGACAGGCTCTCCTGCCTGACGAATTGATCCAGAGGCACACCGCGTACATAGTCCATGACGCAGAATTGCCGTAGATCCTTTGTTTCGCCGGAATGAAAAATTGCAATGAGAGTCGGATGTTTGAGTTGGGCGACGAGTTCAATTTCGCGCTCAAATCGACGCCGCGACATCTTGGATGCATACGGCCCTTCGAGAAGCACCTTGATGGCGACCTTTCGCTTGGTCGTCTTCTGTACGGCCAGATACACCACGCCCTGCCCGCCGCGATGGATCTCACGGAGGATTTCGTATCCGTCGATCATCGCCGGATTGCCGGGTGGATCCGACGGAGCATCGGCAAGGCGCGTTTCGTCATCGGACCGAACCGCTGGCTTGTCCGAACCCGGATTGAGCGGCCCCTTCCCGTCGAGGATCTCTTTCGCCCTGTCGTCAAACGAATCTGGGGTCATTGAAAACCGACTCTCAAGTTACGAGTGGTGATGGTTCGAATTCTGATGCATCATATCTCGATGGCACGATTCAATCGACTGCCCATGACAACGAAGACCGGCGATTCGGCGATTTCGTACCGCTTCTGAGGTTCAGATCGGCAATCAAACGACACATTGCCCGATTCCGACTGGCCTTCCTCCTGGTCCTTGTTCCGTACGCCTGTACTCGATCGTGACGCAAGCCTGGGCCAGGCCCCCCTGAACGATTTGCTCTGCTGCGGGCCCTCACGCCGGCGCGGTCGAATCTCATTCCAGATTTCGTCGTCGCCGATCCACTCTAACATTGTCTTCACTCGAGCTTTCTTGCGCTCGTAGTGAACGTCATCCGCCGAATCCACTTCTTCCAGGAACTGCCAAAACCGATCCGTATCTTCAATTGGCAAGCTGATTCGGGCCCGTCGGCCGTCTGGGGTTCGGAGCATTGGGCTTGGTCTTGCCTGGCTCGGGCCTCTCATCACACATGCCAGGATTGTGGCACGGCCGCCATCGGTCTCCGATTTATCCATGTGAATCGCTACCGCGCGACTCTTACAAGTGCATCATGCAGATTGCCGAATTCGCCCAAGCAGACCGCGTGCCCGACGGCGTGACTCCGCCCGACATTCCCTCGAAATATTCTCTCAGCGATACCACCGAAATCGCAACTCATTGCCATGAGGTATCGCGCCCGACTTGCCACTTGTGGGGTGAGTTCACGTGACCCGCTCGTGTGAGCCGACGAATGCCGAGGCAGGACGGAAACACGACCATTTGAATGGAATGAATGCATGACGACGAAGGAGGTCATACAGACAGGCGAGTAAGAAAAACAGGAGATCGCGTCGAGCGCCCGCGAAGTCGGCCAAGGCGCATCGCGCGTCAAGCTGGCGCGGTCTCGGTTATGAAGTAGGGAATCGACTGGGAGCGCTGGGACTCGAACCCAGGACCCACGGCTTAAAAGGCCGCTGCTCTACCAACTGAGCTACGCTCCCATGTGACGGGCCGCTAATGATAGCCATGCATCGCCGATCAGCAACCCGTCGAAATTCCGTCGCGCCGCAACACAACCGCGATGCTGCCGTGGCCCGCACGCCGATCGCAAATCAGCCCCGAATCGGCAACCCAACGACCGTCCCCGGAATCGCCAAATCGCCATCTCGGATTTCAAGTGCCTCTTCTTCTTTTGCCATCGACGTCCGTAGATACGCGAGGGCAATCGCCGAATCCAGCGCGAGTGAATACACGACGCTGGTAATCCTCCCGACCTCCGCGTCACCGGAGAAAATGGCCGCATTCCTGGCCGGCATCGATTCGCCGGACAAACGGATTCCCACCAGCTTCCGGGCGAGACCGCCGCGCGATCGCATGCGTTCCAATACTTCCTGCCCCAGGTAACAGCCCTTCTGATAGCTGATGCCGCGCTCGACCTGCCCCGTCTCCGGTGGAATCACATCCTCGTCGATATCCATGACCGACGCCGGAATCCCCGCCTCGATCCGAATCACATCAACGATCGCCGTACCGACACTCAGCGCCCCCGCCGTCAAGGCCGCCGATGCAATCCGCTCGACCGCGGCCTGACGGGCTTCTCCAACGACGACGAATTCCGCGCCCATCATGCCGGCGAAATCGTGTCGGAACATCAGTACCGTCGCGCCCTCGATGTCGCGCGTCTCATGTTGCAACCACGCCTTTGGAACCAGGTTCCCGAAGCCCAGCATTTCACTGACTTTGGCCGCCGCTGCGCCGATGACTGCAACGCGCTCCTGATCGTTCGATCGATCCGTCAAGGTCACGTCTTCCGTGATCTGATATCGATCGAGCCACGCCATCGCCACGTCGATCCATCGGCGATCGATGTCCAGCCAGATCGACTC
>JAJDEC010000545.1 GCA_029259995.1 Phycisphaerae bacterium | reverse complement strand
CGGTACGCATCCGACGGGCGGTATGCCGTGGCCTGTTCCCGATGTGTTGATTCAGGCAGGCGCGAAACTGGCTCCGAATCCGCGCGAGATCACGTGCCAGGTTTGTCATACGCCGCACGGCTCTTCCAACGATCATCTGCTCGTGATGGGCGTCGAGTCGAATGAGCTGTGCACGTCGTGTCACGATCAGATGCGGCCTGGCATGTTTCGAGAAGGCGGACATTCCGAGCATCCGCTGCGACCTCCGGTCAGAGCCGCGCAGAAATCGGCCATCGCCGCGATGGGGACGCGCGTCGGAACGAACGATACGCTGATCTGCCTTTCCTGCCATAAGCTGCATCACGGACAGGGCGATCGTTTCATGCTGGCCTTACCGCTTAAAGAGAGCGAGATGTGCATTGCCTGTCATGCGGAGAAGCAGCCTTTGTTTTCGACGCCGCACGATCTGCGCGTCACGGCGCCGAGTGAACGAAATCGGCTCGGAATGACGGCGGAGAGCGGCGGACCTTGCAGTTCGTGTCACATGTTCCATCGATATGCCCGTGGGCCCGAATCGCATCCGCTCGACAAGCGGGGCATGTGCATTACCTGCCATCAGGACGGCGCCTGTGCCGGCGAATTCGCCATCGGCGGGCTCAATCATCCGAGCGTCACATGTACGGAATGTCACGATCCGCACGAGACGAAAGTCAGTCATTTCATGCGCAAGCCGGCGGGGGCATTGTGTGCGGATTGCCACGGCGACAAGGCGACACTGTTCGGTGGCGCCCATGATCTGAACCTCGGATCGGATCAATGGCCCCTGGCGTCGCTGTCGACGGGCGACGCGTGCCTGGCGTGCCATCGGCCCCACGGCGATGTGGACACGGGGCTCTGGCGCGTGGCGCAATGCGGCGATGCCTCGGCTTCCGACGCGTCGTGCATTGCCTGTCATGGGGGGAATGCATGGGGATCCGGCGGTTCGTTGGCGGCCGTGCATCCGCAACGAATCGGTCTCGACGTGGACGTCGGGGCCCTGCCGGTTGATTTCACGAAGGACCATTCCAGTCTTCAAATCGGCTGTCAGACATGTCACAATCCACACGGTGGCGAGTCGAGCGGGCTGTTGCGCATCGTCAGCAAGAAGAACGGCGCCGCGTCGATCTGTACGGAATGCCATTCGGATATGCGAAGCATCTGCGGAACGGGGCATGGCGACGTGTCGCTTGCGCATGCCGGGCTGGATCCGATCGCCTGCGGTCCGTGTCACTCCGTTCATTCGGATGCCTCGACACTGGGATCGGGACTGACGACACTCTCTTCGCCGGGCACATCGTTTTCGAATGCGGACGCGCAGTGTGCGGCTTGCCACAGCGCCGGCGGCACGGCGAGACCACCGGCGATTGCGTCGCATCCGGATGTGCCCATGTACGCAATCCGGCCGGGAGGCCTGGCCGGGGCATTGCCCTTGTTCAATGCGTCCGGCGATGTGGACGCATTCGGCAGAATTGCATGCAAGACGTGTCACACACCGCACGGGCAACCCATGGATCGAGCGGCAACTGCGAGCATGTCTCCGGCGGAGAAACGCGCGATGCGAATGCTGCTGCGGCCGTTCTTGCCGCCGAACGTCTGCACAACCTGTCACGGCGCTGACGGGTTGCGTCGGTTCCTGTATTTCCACGATACAGACAAGCGGCGCGGCGACATCGTTGAGTCCATCGACGCGGATTGATCGTGCCCGACGATCGGATCGCGCCGCTTGCATACAGTCGCGTAAATATGATCGATAAGATCATACACATCTGTTAATATGGAAGAATGACACCAAGAACGCGCGTCGATCGTACGCCGCGATGATGTGGATTCCGACAGGAGGACATTGCATATGTCCGACGAAAATACGGGAACTGAATCAACGGATGCCAGCCCGACAGAAGCGGCCGCGGATCCGGCCGACAAGCAACGAGATGAGAAGAAAACGCGTGGCCGTTGGCGAAATCGATTACGCGTCGCCGGCCTGTTCCTGATGTTGTTCATCGTTCTCGGCGCGATCGGTGTGGGCGGCGCCGAGTATTACACAGGGACGCCGGATTTCTGTGGATCGTGTCACGTGATGGATCCGTACTATGAGTCGTGGACGGCGGACATGCACGGTCGACGACTCGACGTGCGTTGCGTGGATTGCCACTACGCGCCGGGTGAGCGACACACATTCATGGCAAAATTCAAGGGGCTTTCCCAGGCCGTCAGCTATTTCAGCGGGCGATCGGGTGGAAGTCGGCCGCGCGCGCATGTGTCCGACGACAGTTGCCTGACGTCAAAGTGTCACGGCGACGGGGGATTCAAGGAAACCAAGCTCGACATCGGGACTCGACGCACGGAGATCAGGGAAGTCGCCGGTCAGCAGGTGGAAATCGAACGCAAGCCGACCGTGGTGTACGATCACAGCGCGCACCTGGACGTGGACGACAAGCTCGCCGTGACGAATCGTGAGATGGAATCGGTTGCGGAGCGATTGAAGCGATCCATGTCGGAGGCTGCATTTGAACAAGTTGTCAGGGCGTCGAAGTCCGTCAAGCCGGCCGATGCCCGGCGATCGGCGATGCGGGCTGTCGTGGCGAAGCTCAGCGTCGCAGAGAACGAAGCGGATGCGCTCGAGCTCATGCGGCTGGAGCACGTCAACGTTCGGCTCAAGCAACTCGAGGGAATCACTTGTGCGGCATGCCATTCGTACAATGAGACGGGCAAGAGCCATTTCAGTGTGAGTCACTCCGCCTGCTTCACATGTCACTTTACGAATCAGGCATTCAATCGCGACACGGGCGACTGTCTGACGTGTCACGAACCGCCGTCGCGGATGATCGCGGTTCACGGTGGTGTCGTTTCGGCGGGCGGTGTGACGACGTCGGCCAATGCGACGGCGGGCATGATGGATCATCGCGACATCGTCGAAAGGGGCATCGATTGTGCGAGTTGCCATCTCGACGTGATACAGGGGACGGCGACTGTGTCGATTCGGGAGTGCCGGCACTGTCACGATCAGGATCATTTTACCAAGGACTTCGAGAATCGGACGACGGAGACGGTGGAAGACTACCATCGCGCTCACGTTGCGGCCCAAAGTGCGCAATGCGGCGACTGCCATCGATCGATCACGCATCGACTGATCGATCCCATGCTCGTGGCGTCCAGTTCCTCGTTTATCGAGCCGGTCGTGAATGATTGTCAGCATTGTCATCCGAATCACCATCGCGAACAGGTGGAGTTGCTGAAAGGGACCGGCGGACACGGCATCGCGCTGGCGATGCCGAATGCGATGTTCGGTTCTCGCATGAACTGTCGCGGCTGCCATTCGAAATCGGGCTCGGACTTCAAGGGCGATCCGCTCGTGGAGGCGACGGAGGCGACGTGCGTCGCGTGCCATAGCGAGGACTATCGCAATCTGTTCCAACAATGGGTCGTTGAGATCAAGACGTACACGGATGAAACGGCGTCAGCGATCGCGCGCGTCGAACAGCGTCGTTCAACGCTGGTTGATGCGGGGCGAACATTGCCCAGGTCCATCGAAGACGCGATTGCCGAGGCCCGATTCAATCTGCATCTCGTCAAGACGGGGAACGGCGTTCACAACAAGCATTATGCGCTGCAATTGCTCGATCTGAGTATTCGCGGGTTGGATCAGGCGATGATTGAAATGTCGGACCTGCAATAATCGAGTTACGGCGTTGCGTCGTTGTCGAGGAATCCGGGCATCTGGAACGGAGTGCCTTTTCCGATGTGTTCGATCATCTCGACCACGATCGGATCGAGCAGCGCTTTGGTCCGTTCGGCGGGATAGCCCAGTTCGGCGAAGTTGATCAGGCCGTCAGCGAGTCGATGACATGCGTTGCACTCGAGCGGCGATTGGCGCCGCTTCGTGTGCACGCGGTTCAGTGCGTCCACGCGGGCCTGCCCTTCCAGCACATCTCCCCGCGCAAGAAACTCCTCCACAGCCTGTTCGTTGTCGGGATGAGAAAGAACGGGGGCGCCGTTTGCATTGCGCAGTGCGAGTTTTGAGCCGTATTCTCCGCGAAAGTGGCGTGGCAGTGCGTTTCGGGCCACGCGGAGCAGATCATCGAATTCCTTGCTGTCGGGGCGAACAGCGGCGAAGTGATCCGCCAGCTGCTTCAGCGACGCGAGATTGTCCGCGTCTGACGCGGCCTGGCGCAGAAGTGACACGAGTTCTTTCTGAAATGCCCTGTCAGGTGCATCGTGTCGATTCTTGTTTTCGGGCGACGTCAGCAGATCGAAGGCGCGATGGACGGCTGGCGTTTCAACCTGCCGGCCCGTCTGAAGGTCGTACCACGTCAACGCGAGCGGTGACTGAGCTGTCTCGATGTGACACGTGCCGCAGTGAATGCTCGTTGCGTGCATGTTGAGGAATGCGCGCACTTCTTTTCGTGCATTGTGCGGCATGGGATTGTGGCAACCACTCGTTGTGCAACCACTGAATCTGTCGGGCCGCACCCAGCCGTCGATTCGATGATAGTGGGCGGGGGGGATCCGGGGGCGCTCCACGGCGTCGAGGGCGCGCCAATCGTGACGCTCGAGCGAAAGCAGCGATGCGTCCATCCGGCGAGGCAATTGCGTGATCT
>JAJDEC010000544.1 GCA_029259995.1 Phycisphaerae bacterium | reverse complement strand
GCCGCGGGCGCAGTTCACGACGAACGCGCTGTGCTTCATCTTCGAAAGCCTTGCCGCGTTGATCAGATTTCGCGTGTCGTCCGTCATCGCGGCGTGCAGCGTCAGCACATCGACGTCGGGCAACATGTCATCCAGCCTGTTGACGACGCGCACGCGGCCTTCCATCGCTGATTCGGCGCGCAGGAACGGATCAAACGCCAGCACGCGCATGCCGAATGCCAGGGCGCGCTCCGCGACGGCGCGACCAACGCGGCCAAGACCGACAATGCCGAGCGTCTTGCCGGCAAGCTGCTCGCCGACGAAGGCCTTTCGATCCCAGGCCCCGGATGCGACGTGCGCGTGGGCGGAGACGATGCGACGATGCGCGGCGAGAATCATGGCGATCGTGTGTTCGGCCGTAGACAGCGTATTCGCGTCGGGCGTGTTCATCACGAGAACGCCCGCCGCCGTGGCGGCCTGGATATCCACGTTGTCGACACCGACGCCGGCGCGGGCGATGGCGCGAAGTTTGCCGGGCTTCGCAAGCACGTCCGCCGTCACTTTGACACCGGAGCGAATGATCATCCCGTCGTACTCACCGACGATGTCGGCGAGTTCCGTGGGGCCGAGGCCTGTGCGAACGTCGGCCTCGACGCCCTCCGCGGCGCGAAGCGTTTCCAACCCCTCGTCGGCCAGCGGATCAGTAATCAATATGCGAAACATGTATTGACTCGTTCCTCGATTGGTCTGCCAATCGCAGCCTGTCGGGCTCAAGCAGGCTCGGCCGCGTTGGCCGAATTCCTCTTGAAAACGATCCGTCGTGTGAAACCGGCCAATAGCCGGTTCGTTTCAGGCGACAGGCCTGCGGCGGATGCAATGAACCACTCTGCATTTCAACCTAGTTGATGGACTTCACTTGCACTTGAATGATGTCCTCCTTCTTGGCGACAAGATCGGCGATCGTCTTTGCCGGGGGTTCCTTGTCCAGCCGCATCGTCGCGACAGCGGCCTTCGAACCCTTGTAGATCGTGTTCGACATCTCCTGCACGTTGATCTGGACTTCGCGCAGGCGATCGAGCACATAGGCCAGGACACCGACTTTGTCGTAATGCCGCACGACGATCTGACAATCCGCATCGGAATGCATCTCGATATTCACGCAGTTCAGCACCTGCCCGGTCGCGTTAAAGGTCGACACAACGCGAACGGCCTCGGCGGCGATCGCCTCCTGCGCCTGGTCCGTCGATGCCCCGATGTGATGCGTGCCGTAAACGACGCCGCCGGCTGCGAGAATGGCGGGCTTGAAGCTGTCCGTCCCGCTCGACGGCTCGTTTGGATACACGTCGAGCCCGACGCGGAGGTTCTTCTCTTTGATCGCGTTCGCCAGCGCATCGTAATCGACAACATCGGCGCGCGACGTGTTGATCAGGTACGCCCCCGCCTTCATCTTTGAAAGCACCTGCGCATTGATCAGATTTTTGGTCTCCGCGGCGGCGGCGACGTGCAGCGACATCACATCGCATTGTTCGGCGACTTCCGCGACGCTCCTGGCGTATCGCACATCCATGGCCTCGGCCGCTTCCGGCGTCAGCGATCGACTCCAGGCGACGACGTCCATCTCAAACGCCCTGGCCCGCGCAATCACGGCCTTGCCGATTTCGCCGACGCCGACGACGCCGAGGGTTCGCCCCTTCAGGCCCGGCGCTTTTGAGTATTCCTTCTTGTTCCAGTTGCCTGCCCGCAATTCGGCCGTGTTGTCGGCGATGCGACGATCCAGCGCGAGCATCAGGCCCATCGCCAGTTCGGCGACGGCGACGGCGTTCTTGCCCGGACAATTCGCGACGGCGACGCCGCGCGCTGACGCCGCTTCCACGTCGATCGTGTTGTATCCCGCCCCGGCGCGCAGGATGAGCGCGAGACCGTCGGAAGCCTTGATCATCTCCGACGTCACTTTCGTGCTCCGCACGACAAGGACAGACGGATCCTGCGACTTGAGCGCCGCGGTCAGGGCGTCGTCCTTCAAATCCGGCTCGAAAATAACGTTGCAGCCCGCGGCCTTGAGCCCTTCGAGCCCCGACTTCTCAAACTTGTCGGCAATGAGAACCTTCATGATGCACCCTCGCTTGTTGAATCGCCGCATATCCCCGTTGCACAACAGACTTCATCCTCGCGCCGTTCGCATCGGCAGTCAACGGCGGCCGGGGTTCCAATTGCGCCGAGCCAACCTTTGACGTGCGGGCATCTCGCCGCAGAATTGCACGCCAGTTGCCATCTCCGCCCGGAGCGACGAGTACCGCCGATTCGAGAGAGGTCATTCGCATGACGAAAACGCCCGCAAAGCCGCTGGACCCGCGAAATGGAATTCGCGCCTTTTTGGTGCTGGATGGCGCCGTTCGACTCTTGATCTGGATCGCCGCCATGAGCGGCGCACTCGCGACGGTCGCAGCCCTCGAAGGTTGGCCGGCGTACTCTCTTCGGAACGTGAATTTCCTTCAGGCCTGGGGCTGGGCCGACAAATTCATGTGGTGCATTGTCTTTTTCAACATTTACTATGTCGCCGCGCTGATCCTGCTCCGCGCCCCCATCCCGAAGCCCGCGGAGGGAACCTATTCCCTCAAACCGGGGCAGATTCCCGATCGCAATCTGATTTTCTCGATGCTCATCGCGACGCTCATCAAGGCGCGCTACGAAGCTCCCTTTCCCGGTTTTCTCGTTCACGCATTCGCCAATCTGCCGCCGCTGTCCTGGTTGATGGGACCGATCTTCGGGCCGAGATCCAGATCCGTCGGCGTCACGGATCCGCTGATCATGGACCCACATTGGGTCGAGATCGGCCGCAACGTCGTCATCGGCTACGGCGCAATCATCTCGGGCCATACCCAGGGCCGCGACGACATCACGATCAAGCGGACGGTCATCGAAGACAACGTGCTCATCGGCGGCAACGCCGTCGTCTATCACGGCTGCCACATCCACAGCGGCGCCGTCATCATGGGCAGCGCATTGCTTCGTCCGGAGACAGTCGTCGGCGAGAACGAAGTCTGGGGCGGCATCCCCGCCAGGAAAATCAAGACGCTTCCGCCCTACGGGAGCGGGCTGCGCGACGAAACGGACGGCGCTGGGCCGGACGCCTGAAGACTTCGGGACGCTTCGAGGAATTTTCAGCGCACGCCACTAACAAGAACGTGTCCGTCGCGTTTTCAAACGCGGAGACACGCAATGACGCGCCGTTGTTTGATATACACGATGCTCGCGCTGCTGATGCACGCGCCACAGGTCTGGTCGGACGAGCCACAGGGCGACGACGACAACCACGTCGTCCTGAGAGGCGAGTCCTATCGAATCTATCCGGCGGAGTTGCTGAGGCAGCGCGGCGTCCATGTTCCCGATCTTCTTCGTGACGAGAACGCGGCGTACGTCTATTTCAAAGCCGTCAACGCGATGCCGGAGAACGATCCGGAACTGGCCGATCTCATCGATGCGGCGACGGAGGGGCAATGGCCGGAGGGCGAACTCGCAGATCGGCTGAACGGATACCTCGACAATTGCGCTGACGCCCTGGAATTCGCCCGTCAGGGATCGCAAATGGACGGCTATTTTCTTCCGTTGTTCGGCGAGGATTCGGCGTCCATCTACGAGCTACTTCTGCCCACGCTGGGGCATCAACGCACGCTCGCGAAACTCCTTGTCGCCGACGCGCATCGCCGGGCTCAATCGGGTGATCACGAAGGGGCGATCGACAATCTGCTGACGGCCCAGCGCATGGGCCATCATCTCGGTCACGGCTCGACTTTGATTGAGGGGCTCGTCGGCATCGCGATCAGTGCATTGACGACGGATCGCATGCCGAAATTCGCGCGTACTTACGATATCCCCTCCGACCTGCTCATCAGCACAGTTGCAGAAATGGACGCCATTGCGGGCGACATGCCGACATTCGACGAACTGACGCGCGCCG
>JAJDEC010000543.1 GCA_029259995.1 Phycisphaerae bacterium | reverse complement strand
ATAGGTTGCCGCTGACCGGATCGACGGCCGTATAGACCGGGCCATTCATCGTGTCCGCACTGATCGTCGGATCGTTGGCCGTGTTGCTCGTGAAATCGGGCTGGCCAAACACGCGCGACGCATTCATGTTTGTCGTCAGTGGCGCTTCAAAGAGCAGCACGCGATTGTTGCTCTCGTCGGCGACGTAAAGATTGCCGGACGCATCGAGACCGACACCGATCGGATTGCTCAGTGAGTTCTGTTTCGGCGTCGGATTGGCGTTGTCTTGGTTTCGTGCCGCCGACGTCAGATTGGGCTGACCAATCACAATGTCCGCCGTCGTGTCAGTATTGACCGGGTCGTTGTAGATGAAGACGCGATGCAGGAATCGATCGGCAAGGACGAGATTGTCGTTCGGATCGACGGCGACGCAGTCGGGATTGCCGAGGTTGTCGGCGTTGGCGGCTGCGGCATTGGCCTGATTGGACGTTGTAAAGTCACCGGCCTGGCCGAAGACCTGGGCGGCGTCCATACCGTTTGTGAACGGCGGATCGTAACGCAGGACTCGTATGTTGCTCGAGTCGGCAATGTAGAGACGACCGGCGGAATCCACAGCGGCGCTGCGCGGACCAGCGAGCGTGTTGATCGCAGGGTTCGCGCCGCCCCGATTGGGGTCGATACCGGCGAAGTCGGCCTGACCGAAGACAAGATCGGCGTCGTCGCCGTTCATGAAGGCCGCCGCATCTGGCCAACTCATCACGCGATTGTTGGCGTTGTCGGCTACAAACAACCTGCCGGAGTTCGGATCGACCGTCAGACCTCTGACGGCATTCAGCGTCGCGGCGGTTCCGACAACGCCGCCTTGATTGGACTGATTTGACGTGAAGTCGTTCTGCCCAACGACTCCGTCGGCCGTCGTGTCTTCGGGGGCGGCGGACGCGAGCGGATTGGCGATGAACAGCGACACGGCTGCCAGGACGATTGCCGCCGGAATTCGACACGTCGTCAGGGCGTGCGATTCCTCGAATCGTTGTATCTCTTCGTGCACGAGAGGCTGACTTGATTCTGACACGTTGTGTTTCTCCAATTCGCTTGACTTGATGCCGTGGGAAACCGTCAACGCGGTTTCCCGATGGCTCACATTGCCGATGTTCGCGTTTCCGCGATTGGCGAACGCGTCCTTCGACGTGGTCGCCGCCGCATCCTGCCCGGCCGCAGGTGAACGTTCACGTACTTCAATGGCAAACGGCATGCCGCAGCGCCTGATGTCCCCGTCCTGCATCGGCAGAGTCCATACAGGCAGGCGAGGGCCGTCCCCTATTCCTGCGACAAATGCGGCAGGACATACACGCGCGACGCGGCATTATTTGAAAGTTCATTCGCGTAAAAGGATCGGTCGAAGAGCGCGAAGCTCGCCGGCGGCATGAATGGGCCATGTCACCCACAATGGGTTGCCCAGTCGTGCAGGATCAGCCATGCTGTGCCGTGGGCGTCTTCGTCTGCCGGGAGGTCGTTCTGATTGCGCGCATGGAATCTTCATACTGCAGGGAGTGATCGAGACGTGTCCTCGCATCAATCGGAGCGTCTGGAGATGTCGCCATGAAACTGGCGCGGAACATTGCCGGCGCCGCGATGGTGATCCTGTTCGCCGTCTGGCTCGGCGCGGCATGGATCGTTACGTCCCCGATTGACATTAGCGACACCGGGTTGCGCGTGGGACGCGGAGGATATTTCGTTTCGATAGAAAACGCGGCCCTGCGGAACCCCTCGACTCATGAAACGATTAGTCTCATGCCCGGAGGGGCAATTACAATTCCGGGCTGGCACAAGATTGGATCAATAACGCTGTACGTGATTCCGCATTGGCTTCTCAATGTCGTCGCTGTCTCTATCTTTGTCGTTCTTTTTCGGAAGACGCGTACGCCCCGCGCGGGATGCTGTCAGCAATGTGGATACGATTTGACCGGCAACGTCAGTGGTCGCTGCCCGGAGTGCGATACGGCGATTACTCGACCGGCTTGAACTGTTCGAACGACTGCCGGCAAGCATTGCAATAGTGAATCGCGCGACAGAGCGTCGGTCCGAAGATCGACTCCAGCGCCGTGTCTCGCGAATCGCAGAACGGGCAGGCGACGTCGCGGATGATCGCTTCGGTCACGGGGCTGCCGCCGCATTTCGTCGGCGGGGCGAGACCAAATTCCTTGAGCTTCCGACGGCCTTCGTCCGTGATGCGATCGGTCGTCCAGGGCGGATCGAAGACGACTTGCACTTCGACACTGTCAAAGCCCGCGGCCGCGACGGTCTTGCGGATGTCGTCGCGCATGTAGTCGAGGGCGGGGCAGCCGGCGAAAGTCGGACACATGGCGATCGTCGCGCTGTCGCCGTCAGCCTCGACGCGTTGAATGATGCCGAGTTCGACGACGGAGATCGCGGGGATTTCCGGGTCGGTCACGTCCTGCAACGCATTCCAGACGCGCTGTTCGGCATTGGTTTGAATGTGTGTCGTTGTCATGGCATTCTTTGTGGAATGGTCCGCACTGCGGACCCTGCGAGTTACTGT
>JAJDEC010000542.1 GCA_029259995.1 Phycisphaerae bacterium | reverse complement strand
GGCGCCCGGCATGCTGCTCGAGTTCCGCCTCGGCGAAACCATCGCACAAATCGCGATGCACGGAACCCATCATCGCGCCCAGGCCGTCAACATGCTGCGGCATCTGGCGGATGTATCGATGCGGATGGATTTTATTTCGATGATGCGGCAATCCTAAGTGCTCAACGATTCACTTACGCCCAAGTGTCACATGCCGAATGTTGTCAGCGAAGGCGAATTTGTGATCATACCGCAGGGCGCTGAGCAACCGCCAGTCGCCGACGGGGGTTTCCCATTATGCTGTTCGAGTCGAGGGGGCGCTGAATACCGGGGTATGAAATGAACGCACTGTCACGCGACCGTAGCAGATTTGAATCGCGTTGCCGTGTGTGAGAAGTAATCACGTAGATGGGACCGCGTTCGCCGGACAACGGAGTGACGACATGATCTTCGAGCCATCAGAACTCAGGCAGTTTCTCTGCGCATCGAGATTTGCGCCGTTCGCAGACGACATATGTGCAGGGCTCAGGCGCGCCGTTTGGATGCACCCGGACTATGAGAGCCGGACGCGTTCCAAGTTCGGAGGCTTGCCGGCTCTCCCCGATGGAGTCGCGTGGCCCGCTTCGAATGGGCGAGAGATAGAATTCTTGCTGCAGGTGTTTCTCTCCGAATGCGCGACTGAATTGAACGGCGACATGACTCTGCCGGATCAGGGCGTATTGTTCTTCTTCTATGACTTTCAGGAAATGCCTGATGGTGTGGTCCAATCGGATTCGACCGCATTTCGAGTAATCTTTGAACCTGACGAGGAGCGGTGTGTCGACGCTGGTCAATCGAAACGCACTTGCGAGGTTTATCCCGAGAAGCGGATACGATTCGATGCCGAATGGACGTTGCCCTGGGCATTATTGACGGCGTTGCAAGACAATCCGATGCTTGACGAGGCTTTTGCTGAACTGGAAGAGAGATTTGTAGATTATGTATGGCAGCAGCTGCTGGGACATGCGGCTCAGGTACAAACACCTCCTGAACTTGATTGTCTCAGGGCCGAAACGAATGACGGCGTTGATGAGGGTGAACGACCGGGTCGGCACGACATTGCCAGCGATTGGCTGTTACTTGCACAGCTCAATTCCTATCCGGAGGAGCTCGGCTGGGCATGGCTCGCCGAAGGCAGCCTGTATTTCATGATTCGTCGTGCAGACTTGGCGGAATTGCGATTCGACAGGGTTCAGTGCATTGGACAATGTTCGTAAGTACAGATAGAGGACTGCCATGGTCAAAACACAGGGGGAGTCAATTGATTCGAGTGCATGTTGCTGAACGCAAGAGTCGAATACCTGAGCTCAAGAGAATGATCGGAAACCTACGTTGTCTGCCGTAATCAACATTGCTGAGAAACTCGCCCAATTCACCGACCACTGGTCCCCAAAAATCGTCGGCCAGGTCAACGATTGCGAGATCAAGCTCGCGAATATCAAGGGCGAATTCGTCTGGCAATCGCACGAACATGCGGACGAGATGTTTCTCGTCATCAAGGGGCGATTGCGCATGAACCTGCGGGATCGCGAGTTGATCGTGAACGAGGGGGAGTTCGTGATCATCCCGCACGGCGTCGAGCATATGCCGATCGCCGATGAGGAAGTTCACATCATGCTGTTCGAGCCGAAGGGGACACTGAATACCGGCAATTTGACAAATGAGCGGACTGTGCACACACCGGAGCGGATCTAGCGCACAAATCGTCGTCCCACAACGCTCCAAAACGACGGATAGGAGGATGCCACGGTGAGTCGGCGCGACAAACGCAAACGTGAATCCGCACGCCGCGGACCGCGCCGCCCTGTCCGGCGCGGGTCCATTGTGACCATCGTTCAATATGGTCCGGACGACAAGACCGTCACCAAAGTTGTCGCCGCCTATTACGGCGTACCAGGCGGGGCTCAAATAGAGATGAGGAAATGGGTCGCGACGGGGCTCACCACGAGCTTGAAATTTCGGGAAGAACTCGCCGCCTTTGTCGACCGATGGCGACCTGACAGAGTCGTGTTCTCACTCGGCGTGATGGGTTGCCCGCATGAAGAGGGACCGGATTACCCGCGGGGTGAGGTTTGCTCGGTTTGCCCGTTCTGGGCGACGCACGATCGGTTCGAGACCGCGAACCCGGTCGTGCTCGATCCGCGCATGATTCAACTCGACAACCCGTGGCCTTGGCGAGCCCCGGAATGAAACACGCACCGATGGAAGGCAATCCGACATGACGAAGGTATTCGACGCGAATGACCTGTCGCTTGAGAAATTCCGCGGCGCCTGGCTAGGTCTCGCCGTTTGCGACGCCCTCGGCACGACGCTTGAGTTCAAGTCGCCGGGAACATTCGAGCCGATCCACACGATCGTCGGCGGTGGTCCATTCGGTTTGAAGCCCGGCCAATGGACGGACGACACGTCGATGGCGATCTGTCTCGCCGAAAGCCTGGTCGAGCGAAACGGCTTCGATGCAGCGGATCAGATGCAGCGCTACGTGCGTTGGTATCGCGAAGGCCATCGCAGCAGCACGGGCGTTTGCTTCGATATCGGGAACACGACGTTGAATGCGCTTCGCCAATTCGAAGTCGAAGGCAATCCGTTTTCCGGAGACGCACATGAATTGTCGGCAGGGAACGGCTCCATCATGCGCCTTTGTCCGATTCCCATGTTTTACGCATTGCGGCTTGATCAGCTTCAGGAGCGGGCCGTCGACAGTTCACGAACGACGCACGGCAACGCATTCGCCATTGACGCGTGCCGACTCCTGAGCAACATCACAGTCGGCGCCTTGCGGGGCCTGGCGAAGCATTCACTTCTTGCGCCTGAATTCGATATCACGAATGGCCGAATGCCGGTGGGGACTCTTGCCAGCAAGATCGAGTCCATACGCGCCGGTTCGTACAAGAGGAAGCAACCGCCGGAAATCAAAGGGGCGGGTTTCGTCGTCAAATCACTCGAAGCGGCGTTGTGGGCGTTTCACACGACGGACTCGTTTGAATCCGGCGCACTTGCTGCCGTCAACCTGGGCGACGATGCCGATACGACGGGTGCTGTTTACGGCCAACTCGCTGGCGCATTCTACGGCGAAGACGCGATTCCGACGGAAGGGCGGCAGTTGGTTGAACAAGCGGGATTTCCGACGGATTTGGCGAATCAACTCTTCGAGAAGGCGACAGCAACGCCGATCTAGGCGATCGCCGCTGCGTGCACAACGTCGCAACTGTCGGCAAAGTGTGTCGCGACCGCCGCCAGTCGCGTGCAAGAGCCCATTGGCGAAGCTTGTATGCGCGCGATATGATTCCTATCAATCAGCAGGGGTGGTCCGCCGCGGCGGGCATGAGATGGGCAGCGCGATCGGCTGCCGGGACCCTTTGAACCTGATCAGCGTCGGACGGCGCTCTCGCGGCACAAATGTGCCGGGGAGAATCGTCGGCTGCGTAGGGATGCGATCATGTCGATTATTGTTCCTTCTCTAACGTCGGCGCTGCTCGCTGCCTGCATGCTTGCCTATGAGGGCAAGCATGGCACCCGGCAATGCGCCATCGTCGGGTGCCACTGCTCTGTGAGCAGTGCCGACATGGCGCGCGATTCCCAGATTCTGTCATTACTGGTCCGCACAGCGGACCCTACTGGAGCCATGATATGACACAACTCGATTCCGCCCGCAAAGGCATCATCACGCCCGAAATGGTCCGCGTTGCCGTGCGTGAGAACGTCACGCCCGCATTCATCCGCGACGAAGTCGCGCGAGGCCGCCTCGTCATCCCGGCGAATATCCGCCATCTCGCCGGCAGCGGCGGCAATGCGCCGAGCGCCGAATGGCTCAAGCAGCGCGAGCAGGAGATTTCAAATCTGAAATCTGAAATCTCAAACTTCAAATCTCATAACTCAAATGGCAACGGCGCTCCTGGTGCGAACGGCTCCGGCGACGGCCATATCGCAGATTCCAAATCTGAGATCTCAAATCTGAAATCTCAGATCACAAATTCCACCGGCCATCCCGGTCATCGACCCGACGCCGCCTTGTGGGTGAACCAGACTGTCACGCAACGGACGGCGGTCATCAACGATTCCGACGACTGCCGCGGCGAGGCATCGCCCAAGCGGCTCGACGCCATGGGCATCGGCCGAATGGTCAGCACCAAGATCAACGCCAATATCGGCGCCAGCCCCGTCACGAGCGGTACGCACGAGGAAGTCGAGAAGCTCAAATGGGCCCAGAAATTCGGCGCCGACACGCTGATGGATTTGAGCACGGGCGGCAATCTCGACGAATGTCGACAAGCCATCATCGACAACAGCACGATCCCCATCGGGACCGTGCCCATCTACAGCATGATCATCGGTCGCAAGATCGAAGATCTCAATTACGACATGATCCTGGAGATGGTCGAGCACCAGGCGAAGCAGGGCGTCGATTACTTCACGATCCACGCGGGCGTGCTAAAGGAGAACCTGCACTTAATCAAGAAGCGCATCACGGGCCTCGTCTCGCGCGGTGGTTCATTGCTCGCCAAGTGGATGCTCACGCACAACAAGCAGAACCCGATGTACGAACTCTTCGACGACATCAGCGCGATCATGCGGCAGTACGACGTCACGTACTCCCTCGGCGACGGCGTGCGACCGGGCTGTCTGAATGACGCCGGCGACGCGGCACAGATCGCGGAGCTGGAAGTCCTCGGCGAACTCACGCAGCGCGCCCGCGAAGCCGGCGTGCAAGTGATGGTCGAAGGCCCCGGCCACGTGCCCATCCACGAAATCGCCTGGAACATGCAGGTCCAGCAGCGCGTCTGCGATGATGCGCCGTTCTATGTACTCGGACCGTTGGTGACGGATGTATTCCCCGGCTACGACCACATCACGAGCTGCATCGGCGCGACAGAGGCTGCGCGAGCGGGGGCCGCGATGCTCTGCTACGTGACCCCGAAGGAGCATGTCGGCCTGCCCAAGGCGCAGGACGTGAAGGAAGGCTGCATCGCCTACAAGATCGCGGCGCATGCGGGCGACGTGGCGCGAAACATCCCCGGCGCGATCCAGTGGGACAACGACATGAGCCGGGCCCGCGCCGCGCTGAACTGGCCGAAGCAGTTCGAGATCGCGTTCGACGGCGAAACCGCCCGCGCGTTGCACGATGAAGATCTGGATGTGGATACGGACTTCTGCGCCATGTGCGGTCACGACTGGTGCAGCATGCGCATCAGCAAGGAGATCACGGACTGGGCCAGCGGCAAAGCCGACGGGTTTACGACGGAAGGTAAGGCGACGAAGAGCCCGGGGCTGACACCGGAACAGCGCTCACTGCTGGCGACGCGCGCGGCGGCCGAGGGGCTGGAAGTGAAGCCGGAGGATCTGACGCCCGAGCAGATTCGGATGCTGGCGCACAAGGGGGCAAAGCTGGACTGCCACAGTGATGTCGCAGATGCGGACAAGGCGGAGCAGGTGCAGCGGGAGTATGTGCAGATTGGGATGAAGTAGGGGCGGGGAGTCGTCATCCATAGCAGTCGGTATTGTGCACTATGACCAAACTCGAAGAATTCGAACGACTGTATTGTCTGCACGATGCTGTTGTGTGGTCGATTGAATATGCACCGCGGGATGCGAACGGCGACGGTCGGCGTTTGACAATGATTGTTGATTGCGATCCGGAGGCCGGCTACGCGCCGTGGGATGGACGACGACTGAAGGTGGTGCTCGACGACGTCGCGTTCCTGTCGTGCGACTTTATCGGCGCGATCACCGGTCTCGAGACGATAGACGCGTGGCGACCTGTGGCGTCAGATTCGGTTGAAGCAATGTCTAAGAACTGGCCGGTCGAATTCGACGGCCAACGCTTCGGCGTGTGCTTTCATAGCGGATCTGAGATGGACGGCATTTGTAAGTCTATCAATGTTGATGTGATTTCGGAGACACCGGCCCGGGGCGATCCACCAGAGTAATCTCCACGGACCTGGACGCTGAGCCCCGGACGTGAAAAACAGGGGTCATTCGAAACTGACGCTGGTATAATCCACTCCGTGATTTGCGACAATTCCACGCATTCTGAGATCCCAAACGTCGACGCCAACGACATGCTGTTGGAGGCTGCTGAGACTGCGCGGCAACAGACGATCAGCGAGCGGATCGAGGCTGGAATCGAGCTCTTTGGGCTTTCGTGCGAATTCATGCGCGCCGGTATCCGACTTCAACACCGGAATGCAACAGAGGATGAGATTTTCGAGCTAGAGCAGTCTCAAGTCACGCGTAGCGTGTATCCGCAATGTTTGTAGCAGTTTTCGGCGTCGGCTGGCGTAATCTGGTTGAGGACGGACTGCATAGCATTCCATAATGCGTCACGCGTGCGGAAGGCCAGCGTTCTAAG
>JAJDEC010000541.1 GCA_029259995.1 Phycisphaerae bacterium | reverse complement strand
GTGCTTTCTGGTCGCGATGTTGCTGGCGGGCGGGGAAGAAGATGGCGCCGTGCTTATTGAAGACGCACTTGGCTTCGAAGCCTTCGTTCGACTCGATCAGTTGCGTGATGAATTCGAGGCCGTGAATCTGCATGGGCGATTTCCGTGTTCATTCGTGGTGAGGCGGGATGCTGCCGATTTTATCTTCAAATGCGAGAAGATTCATTGAATGTGCCGCCGGCGCGAGTGCCTGTGGCGAACCGGCTATTAGCCGGTTCCACACCGTGAATCACGGCCGGAGCTGGCGCAGGCTGGCCGATGCGGCCGCCAGTTGCAAGCAATCGGCACCTCTGCGGACTATGATTGCAACTGTTGAATTTGGACCCATTTCCGGAGGATTTCCCGCCATGCGTTTTGATTCCCCTCGTCGGTTCCTGGCGTTTCTTGCCGTTGTTGCAGTGGTTCTATGCGGTTCGTGGGTTCGTGCCGACGACTGGCCGCAGTGGATGGGGCCGGATCGGGATGGGACGTATCGGGAGGCGGGTATCGTCGATCGAATCCCCGAGGGCGGTTTGCCGATCAAGTGGCGGGTTCCGCTGGCGGGCGGGTACAGCGGACCTGCGGTGGCGAAGGGGCGCGTGTATGTGATGGATTACGTCGTCGCGGCAGGCGATGTCGTCAACGAGCCGCAGCAGAAAGTGGATCTGGACGGCAAGGAGCGCGTGCTCTGTCTGGATGAGAAGACGGGCAGGACGATTTGGACGCACGAGTATTCGTGCAGATACAAGATCAGTTATCCGGGCGGTCCGCGATGTACACCGACAGTCGTCGGCGATCTCGTCGTGACGCTCGGCTCGCAGGGCGATCTTCGCGTGTTGTCGGCGAAGGACGGCGGCGTCGTGTGGAAGACGAGCTTCGAGCGGGATTTCAAGGCGCCTGTGCCTCTGTGGGGGTTCTCCGGGCATCCGCTCGTTGTGGATGACATGGTCGTGGCACTCGTGGGTGGCGAGGACCAGGCGGTCGTCGCATTTGATCTAAAGACGGGGGCTGTCAAGTGGAAGGCACTGAGTTGCGGGGATGCGGGATATTGTCCGCCGGTGATGATCGACGCGGGCGGCGTGATGCAGTTGGTGATCTGGCATCCGGAGGCGGTTGTGTCCCTGAATCCGAAGGACGGCGCCGAGTACTGGTCGATTGCGTTGAAGCCGGATTTCGGGATGTCGATCGGTCGGCCGCAGGTGAAGGGCGACAAGCTGTTTATCGCTGGCGTGATGCGAATGAGTGTGATGCTGGAACTGGCCTCCGGTAAGCCGGCCGTCAAGGAGTTGTGGCGCAGTCCGTCGGCGAAGTCGCTCTATCCCGGCAACGTGACGAACATGTGGGGCGACGGCGTGATATTCGGTTGTGATCACGGGCTGGGCTCGCTGATGGCGATCGATGCGTCGAACGGTGACAAGCTATGGGAGACATTCGAGCCCGTGCGACCGGAGGAGAAGCGGAAGATCCGAGCGGGCTCGGCGTTCATCACGCATCACGTACCGAGCGGTGATTACTTCCTGTTCGGCGAGACAGGAAATCTGTCGCTGGGTTCGATGGATCGGAAGGGGTATCGCGCAAAGGGGCGGATGCACGTACTGGAACCGACGACGCTGGCGTTCGGGCGGGATGTCGTGTGGAGCTATCCGGCATATGCGAACCGGACGGTCTATGTGCGGAACGACAAGGAGATCGTGGCGGTGGATATTGCGCAGCGGGCCACGGCACGGGCGGAGTAGGGCGGGATTCGAAATTTGAATTCCAGATTTGAAATCTGAGATCTCAGACTTGAGACTTGAGATTCGCGCGGCAGGCATTGTCGCGCGTCTTTCTTCGGGTCGACGACTCGGCCTGTCGGGTCCGGGATATGAGTGGAGATTCAGAAGGCAGCGTTGGATCGGGTTCCGAAACCGATCAAGATCGAGGCGAGAAAACGGTTGGCAATGACGCGATTGCATTCGATTTCTATCGAAGTCTGGGAACTGGCAGCGGTCGTGATTGAATGGTCGCGGGTGGGGCAACAACCGTCGCGCTGATAACCCTCACATAGCGATAACGGCGGCCAGCCAAGCCGGTCCACTCACGAAAGATGCCGCGGACAATGACATTCTTGCCCTTGAGTTGCTTCGCCATTTTGCGATTCTTAGATTGCGACTCCCATGCGAGTTCGAAATGACCCTTTGGCGTCTGGAGGAATATGCCGGTGCCCGGGTATTCGGGGATCATGGCGTCAGGCATCCAGACGATGCCCTGAAAGGTATGGATGCGGTTGTTCCAGGCCCGAAACACGAGGAACGCCGCAAGGCCGAGCAATGTGGCGAAACCCAGGATCAGTTTGGTTCGATTGCGGTACACGTCTAAAACTCCGACTGGAAGCAGAGAGATTTCTGCCGAAGGTTTGGACGTTGGGCGGGCGGCGCCGGTTCCATGGAAATCATGTCGGGTCGATGATCCGACCTACTGGATAACCGGCAGCTTGCCGTCTGCCGGTCGCGCGACGAGATCGTACTCGTGCGTGCCCGTGCAGCGGACTTTGACGATGTCGCCGGGGTCGAATTCGCCGCCTTCCACGTGCACGACGCTGTCTACTTCCGGGGCCTGGCCTTCGTGGCGGGCGGGATAGATGCCTTCGTCGCCGTAGTCGTCGATAAGGACGTCGAATTTCGTACCGACGCGCTTTTCCGCGCGTTCGAACGCAACATCCTGTTGGGCGAGCATCAATTCCTCGACGCGCTCTTCGATAAGTTCGGGCGGGAGGTGCGTCTTCATATTGTGGGCGGGCGTGCCGGGTTCGTTGGAATAGGGGAAGACGCCGAGCATATCGAAGCCGAAGTCACGAATGAAGTTGTGGAGTTCATCGTGATCCGTCTGCGTTTCGCCGGGGAAGCCGGAGATGAACGTTGTGCGGATGCTGACGCCGGGGATGCGATCGCGGAGTTTGCCGAGAAGTGTTTCTGTCTGTTCGCGCGTGACGCGGCGATGCATGGACTTGAGGACGCGATCGGAAATGTGCTGCAGCGGGATGTCGATGTACTTGGCGATGCGATCGTTGTCGGCGATGGCGTCGATCATTTCGTCGGTGAAGTCGGACGGATAGGCGTACATCAGGCGGATCCAGTGGGCGCCGTCGAGCGTATTCAACGTCTTCAGCAGGCCGGAAAGACCGGCGGCGTAGCCGATGTCGGCGCCGTAGCTGGTTGTGTCCTGGCCGATGAGATTGATTTCGACGGCGCCGTCTACGATGAGTTCGCGGGCCTCTTCCATGATTTCTTCGACGCCCTTGCAGTGCATCGGGCCGCGGATGGACGGGATCGTGCAGAAGGTGCACTTCTGGTTGCAGCCCTCGCTCATGCGCAGGTAGGCGTAGTGTGCGGGTGTCAATCGAAGGCGGGCGCGATCGGATTTGTTGGCGTCGGTCCACGACGTGTCGTGATAGGAGCCGAGGAAGAGTCTGCTGCCTTCGGAGGGCGGTGCATCGTCGGCGTCCTGTTCGGCGGCGGCCTTGACGGCGCGGACGATATCGCGGCGGTTGTTCACGCCGACGAGGGCGTCGATTTCGGGGACATCCTTGAGCAGGCCCTGTCCGTCGCGCTGGACGAGACAGCCGGCTGCGACGATGCGTTTGACGTGGCCATTGCGTTTGTGTTCGGCGATTTCGCGGAGGACGTCGACGGCTTCTTCGCGGGAGGCGCTGAGGAAGCCGCAGGTGTTGACGATGACGACGTCGCCGATGCCGGAGTCGTCGCT
Source organism: Phycisphaerae bacterium (assembly GCA_029259995.1). Taxonomy (GTDB): domain Bacteria; phylum Planctomycetota; class Phycisphaerae; order UBA1845; family UTPLA1; genus ECT2AJA-110-A. The sequence goes on along the minus strand of JAJDEC010000541.1, from coordinate 4,482 downwards.
GACGATGGGGCAGCCGGCCTCGGCGAGGAGACCGAGCATTTTCTCGGAGTCGACGAGGTTTTTGGGGCAGCCCAGGGACACGAAGGATACGGACGGCATCGGCATAACGTTGCAGCTCCTCGGGGGCGCGTCGGGTCGATGACCCGACCTACATGGCGCAGCGGGCGATTATACCTGATTTTCACAGGTTGGGATGTTGGGGCACGCGCACAAAGATCGGGTGTCCATGTGGCGGGCAGTGCGCATGAAAAAGCCCGAGGCTGGATTGCCCCGGGCCTTGATGGTTCTGTTCGCAGGAATGAATTCCTGCGGAGAGTGGGTACGAGAAGGGATTCTCGTATCAGCTTCCTGCTGATTCAGGCGGTTCGGCGTCGGCGGATCAGGGCGATGCCGCCGAGGGCGACGAGTGAGAGCGTCGTCGGCTCGGGGACGAACTGGATCGTGTCGATGGCGCCGGAGCCGCCGAGGGCGAAGACGACGCGGTCGAAGCCGGCGGCGTTTCCGCGTGTTCCGGGGTTCAGATCGCCGATGCCGATCGGGCTGATTCGATTGGCCGAGTTATCGCCGTAGGCGACTGTCGGATCGAAGAACTGACCGGCCATGACGAATTCGTCGAAGCCGATCGCGTCGAGCAGGGCGCCGCCGAGGTAAAAGCGGACCTCTCCGAGTTCGGCCGTGATGCTTTCGACGTCGATGAGATCGAATCCGATGCTCGTGATGAGCGAGTCAAAGTCGAGGATGAGCTGGCCGGCGGGGCGTTCGCCTTCGTCGTTCGGCGTGGCGAGAATGCCGGGCGCGGACAGTGCGTTATTGGTTGAAAGGATCAGCGCGTTGCCGAGAACTGTGTTCGGCGCGAGGTTGCCGCCGTTCCATGCCGGTCCGATCAGATCGGGATCTGGCGTGGCGCCGGCGAACTGCGTGTCGAAGATGGCGGCAATGTCGAAGGCGCGATGCGGATTGATCGCGGAAATCGTGACGCCGTCGGACGCCTGCAACTGGTTGGTCATGATTTGACCGTGTGTGAAGCCGTTGAAGTCGAGGACGCCGGCGTTGGCGGTCGACGCAATGGCGAGAGCGGCCGTGATGCAGAGCGTTGTGATGATGCGGAATCGGTTTGTTGTCGTCATGGCGAAAATCCCCCCGGTTTCATGCCAATTCGATGCGTGTTTCGTACTCGGACGCAGGTGTGTGACTTGCGTTGGCGATGTTATGCAGGGTGCGACGGCGGGTTCAATCGGGGGCTTCTTGAAAACGAACGCGTGCGGATTGGGCCTTCAGTCAGTGAGGTAATCTGGGACGAATGACGTGATTGCGGGCGATAAGCTGAATTGTATATTCGGTCGCATTGTCGGATCGTGGATCTTGTTACGTCCGAGTTTGCGAAGTTCTGCGGGCGGTTCTAAGCTCGACGTGCGTTGGTTGAGGTATTGACGGAGCCGTATCGTTGTCGCGGGGAAAATGACCCATGGAGTTCATGCTCGAACAGGCGGTGGAAGTGTTGCGGCGGACACCGCGGGTGTTGTCGGCGATGTTGGGCGGGTTGAGTGATCCGTGGGTGTTGAACAACTACGGGGACAGGACGTTCAGTCCGTTCGATGTGGTGGGGCATCTGATTCACGGCGAGAAGACAGACTGGATTCCGCGACTGCGGATTATTCTGACGCATCGCGAGAGCGTTCCGTTTCAGCCGTTTGATCGTTTTGCGATGTACGAGTCGAGTCGCGGGAAGTCGATCGACGAGTTGCTGAGCGAGTTCGCGGAGTTGCGTCGCGAGCGACTCGACGAATTGTCGTCGATGGGGCTGACGGCGGAGCAGCTTGACTGGACGGGTATGCATCCGGCCTTGGGGAAAGTGACGATTCAGCAGTTGCTGGCGACCTGGGTGGTGCATGATCTGAATCATGTGCACCAGGTTGCGAAGTCGATGGCGTATCAGTACCGGGACGCGGTCGGACCCATGCGGGCGTATATTGGCGTGTTGCCGAAGGATTCGTGATGCGACATGGCTGATACAGTCAGCTACGCGGATTGCGGCGGTATCGGAATCCAATGGCGATGATTCGGAGCCGCGATATTGATTCGATTGAATTCGGGTCCGCGCTCAAACACTGGGTGGCAAGCACCCAGTGGCACCAGAGCACTGGATGAGAAACACCCAGTGGTATTGGAGATTCGGCGTTGCATGACGTCGGGGAATAACGAACAGGGAAGTGAGACACAGATGAAGATTGAGATGCCGACAGTCGATTGCAAAGCGCTGACTCCGAATCTCGGGGCAGATGCGCTGTTGATACCCGTTGCCGTCGTGAAGGGGAAGGTGAAGCCGGTCAAGCTGGCGGGGCTGGACGCGAAAGTGACGGCCCGCATCAGCGAGATGGTTCAGCGATATCACGGAAGTGAGTCGGTCGGGGCGATCGAGTCGCAGGTGCTGCCGCTCAACGCGAAGTTCGGGCGGGCGGCGCTCGTGTGTGTGACGAAGGACGGCGAATCGAGTGACGCCCATGTTCGCAACGCGGCGGGGATTGCGCACGACTGGTGCAGGAAGAATCGCGCGTATCGCGTTGCCGTATGGGCGGATGGGTTGGCGTCGGAAGCCGATGTTTCCGCGTGGGTCGAAGGATTCTGCCTGGGCGGCTTCCGATTTATCGAGCTGCGGGAAATGAAGCCGAAGGATCCAAACGGAAAACCGGCCCACATGACGATGATTGCGCCGGCCAGGAAGTTGTCCGGTATTCGAAAGGCGACGACGGCGGCGGCAAAGCTGGCGGAGGCCGTAAACCTGGCGCGGCATCTGGGCCATCTGCCGCCGAACGTGGTGCATCCGGAGTCGCTGGCGCGGATGTGTCAGTCGATTGCGAAGAAGTACAAACTGAAGTGCACGATCTTCGATCACAAGCGCATGGAGCGAGAGAAGATGGGGGCGTTTCTGGCCGTCGGCATGGGTTCGGCCAGTAAGCCGCGGATGATCATCCTGGAGCATCCGGGACGCGGCGCGGCGAAGTCGAAGCCGATTGTATTCGTCGGCAAGGCCGTGACGCTGGATACGGGCGGTTATTCGATCAAGCCGGCGGCGAGCATTCCGGACATGAAGTACGACAAGCAGGGCGGCATGGCCGTCATCGGTGCGTTGGCGGCGTGCGCGGCGCTGGGCGTGAAGCAGCGCGTGATCGGTATCGTGGGTGCTGCGGAGAACATGATCTCCGGCGATGCGTATCGACCGGGGGATATCGTGCGGGCGGCGAACGGCCGGACGATCGAAGTGCTGAACACGGATGCCGAGGGGCGGCTGGTACTGGCGGATTGCCTGCATTACGCGGAGAAGGCGTTCAAGCCGAGTGCGATGGTCGACCTGGCGACACTGACGGGCGCGTGCGAAGTGGCGCTGGGGCATGAGTGTGCCGGGCTGATGTCACGGAATGACAAGCTGGCGGACGCATTGCTGGCGAGCGGAGAGGCGACGGACGAGTTGCTGTGGCGTTTGCCGTTGTGGCCGATCTATCGCGAACAGATCGCGGGCGTGGACAGCGATGTGAAGAACATCGGGAGTCGTGCGGGTGGCGCTATCACGGCCGGGACGTTCCTGCAGGAGTTCGTGACAGCGAAGACGCCCTGGGCGCATCTGGATATTGCCGGGACGGCGACGACGGACAAGGCGCTACCGACTTCGCCGGTGGGCGCGACGGGGTTCGGGGTTCGTTTGTTGATTGATTATCTGGGGCGGAAGTAGGCGCGGGGCTTGATTGAAAGGAACCGAGTAGATGGGGTATTCACTCCTTGATCTGGCGTGCGATGTATTGAAGAATGCCGAGGCCCCGATGACTTATCAGCAGGTATGGGAGGCGGCGGTATCAAGCGGCGATGCCCTGCGAGTCGAGTCGGCCGGTAAGACGCCGTGGCAGTCGATGGGCGCACGACTTTACGTGGAAGTGCGCGACAATCCGAAGTCGAAAATCATCAAGGTGGGCGCACGACCCGCAAGGTTCTTTCTACGAGAGCGACAAGACCAATTGCCCAAAGGCGCTGTTCAGAGTCTTGAGAAGCAAGAAGCGAGGAAGGCGGATGAGAAATCGAACTTCAAGGAACGCGATCTGCATCCCTTGCTTGCGTATCTCGCTTACGCCAACTCCGCATTCAACCGCGGGAGACCAATTCACACCAAGACCATTGAGCACACGATTTCAAAGCGATCCGGATACAACGAGTGGATTCATCCGGACATGGTCGGGTTCTATCTTCCGTTGGAGGATTGGAGTGAGGGTGTTCTCTCACTCAACAGGCTGACTGACAACAACGCACTGAAGCTTTACTCGTTCGAGTTGAAACGCAGTTTGACAAGAAGCAACTATCGCGAGGCGTATTTTCAGGCCGTGTCGAACTCCTCATGGGCGCACGAAGGTTACCTGGTTGCCGCGCAGATATTCCAGGATGATGATTTCCTGGCTGAGATCGAACGACTCGCGTCGTCATTCGGGATCGGCATAA
>JAJDEC010000055.1 GCA_029259995.1 Phycisphaerae bacterium | reverse complement strand
CGCGGCGGCGCCCAAGGATGTCCTTTCGACAGTCGGCCACGTGCTGGAGTCGATCGCCGTCGAGAAAGTCGCGCTGCATTTTCACGACACCTACGGTACGGCGCTGGCGAATGTGTACGCGGGATTGCAACTCGGCGTGTCGCGGTTTGATGCGTCCGCCGGCGGTCTCGGCGGCTGTCCCTATGCGAAGGGGGCGTCGGGCAACCTGGCGACGGAGGATCTCGTGTACTTGCTCGATCGCATGGGCATCGAGACGGGCGTGGATCTGACGCGCGTCTTTGAGGCGTCGAGTCATATTGCCAATGTGCTCGGCCGCTCGCTGCCGGGAAAGCAGTGGCAGCGAATGCGCGCCGCGTGTACAGGCTAACGAAAGATGATTCGTCAGCTGTAGGGTGGGCCGTGCCCACCACACTTTGCGAAGCAGAAAGTTTGATTGCATGTGGCGCGGGTGCAAGCGCCTGTGGCGAACCGGCTATTAGCCGGTTCCACACGATGGATCATTCTCCGTAGGGTGGGCCGTGCCCACCAATCGCGCGGAAGAAACTCAACATCGGAACGGCGTGCGTCGTCCCCCACAGAGGGCGAACGCGACGCGCCGTCGGCCGGGCCATGCAACCATTTGCGTGAGGCGCCTTTTGAAGCTCCATCTATTCGACACTTTGGATTCCACCAACGCGCAGGCGCGTCGCATGATCGATTCGGGCGAGATCGCGGGCGATGCGTGTGTGATCGCGCGCGGGCAGACGGCGGGGCGGGGTACGAACGGTCGCAACTGGGTGTCGCCGCGGGATGCGGGGATTTACATGTCGGTCGTCCTGTTCGACGTCGCCGCCGACGGTCGTTCGATGCCGTGGATCACGACGGCCTGCGGCGTCGCATGCGCCGAAGTGCTACGGCGGGAATTCGACATCGATGTGCGCGTGAAACCGATCAACGATCTGATGCTCAATGGCGGCAAGCTGGGCGGGATCCTGACGGAGGCGAGTATTGAAAGTCGTGCAATCAGATCACTCATCGTCGGGATCGGCGTCAATTTGCGTACGACGGAGCTGGGTAATGTCGCCGCGCCAAACGGACCTGCATTCCTCGACGCGGCCATATCGAGTATGACCGGGGTCCTACGGGATTCCCTCGCAAACGACATCGCGAGGAATGTCGCAGCGTTCGTTCGATCACTGAGAGCATCGAACGAGGCAGTACAGACGCAGAAATGGCAGCCGTTGATCGTTGAGTCGTGAGACTGCGTCAATCGACGCCCGTGTCACGTCCTATTCGACGACGAGATAGAGCCCGTAATAATTGAGCACGGCCATCGTGACCGCGATAAGCATCCATAGTGCGCCGCAGATCAGCAACGGCTTCGGGCTTTCCAGGTGCTCGTGGAAGTAAATGAGAAGGATCGTCACGACAAGCAGTAATCCCGCGGGCCGCCACAGGATGACGGGGTTGATCTGAAGATGCGTCAGGATGAGGGACGCCGGAAACCCGATCGCGATCATCGCCCATCCGAGGATGACTGCACGGCGCTCATTCGCGATAGCGCGATAGTCTTCCTTGTTCAGCTTCTCGCGGTTCTCCGGCGTGAGGCGTTCCGGGTCGATACCGACCTCGATCAGTTTGGCACGATCTTCAGGCGAAAGGCTGTCTGGATCGAAGTCATCCATATCGATGAATAATACCGCTCGTGTGGTCCGATGTCACGGATTACGGCGACAAGATCGCATCAAGAAAGCCCGAGATGTCCTCGCCGTCGGCGTTGCCGTCGTTGTTCACATCGCTGCGCAGGACGTGACACGTGATTGTGTCATTGCCGAGCAGGACAGCCGTGAAGATCGCAATGTCGTCGAGGTCTACGTCCTCGTCGCAATTGGCGTCGCCGGCGGGGATGACGAACGAGAACTCGGCGTCGCCGCCGGGCTGGCCGTCGCCGGAGGGGAGCAGCGTGTCGTCGTACCAGGCTGAATCACCCACTTCGCCGTCGAGCATGAGACCGTTGGCGATCACGTTGTCGTCGAAGACGCTCAACAGGAATGAATCATTCGGCAGCAGCTCGTACGTCAGCGTCGCGGTCTTCGCGGCGGGGTTGTAGATGATCGATGTCGGCGGCATAACGCCGGTCGTCAATCCATTCAGCTCGACGTCGGCGGCGTCCAACGTGCCGATGTCCTCGCTGAACGTCAGATCGATGGACGTATCCCCGTTGAGCGTGGCGTAGGGTTTGAACGTCGTCGAGACGATCACGGGCGGTCGCGCGAATGCGGCCGGATCGAAGACCTTCGTGCTCGTGAGGACGTAGTTGCGATCGTCAACGCCGCCCGCCTCGTCAAACTCGACATTGAGCGGCGGACCGTTGATCGGAATGACGTAGTACTCCGTCCAGTTGTTGTTCCAGATGCGATGGACACTGCTGCCGGAATTCGTCGTGACGCGGATGTCGATCGGCATCGTGATCAGACCGAAGCCTTCGAGGTTCTGGCTCTGCACGACGCGCAGGTACAGGTAATTCTGTCCGCCGACATTCGCGCTGGCGTAGTTCCACGTGTAATCCGGGGCGCCGAAGCTCATGACCCACTGGTTCGTGAACCAGGTCATGTCGTTGCCGAAACTGGTGGAGATGCTGGCAATAAAGTCGGCCGTCGTCGCGTAGCTCTCGGCGTAGGCGGCGCGATAGTCCGCGAGCGCCTGGAAAAAGGCGGCATCGCCCATGACGTGACGCAGCATGTGGCAGACCCAGGCGCCTTTGTTGTACACATCATTCGTCGAGAAGATTCCGCCAACGGAACTGATGTTGCTGCGATACACTTTGTTGTTCGGGCTGCCGGGGCGGCGGGCATTCATCCGCGTCCAATACGAGTTGATGCCGCCCGACGGCTTGAATTCCCGATAAAGTGCTTCGGTATAGCTCGTGAGCCCTTCGTTGAGCCAGATATCGTTCCACGTGGCGCATGTGATGTTGTCGCCAAACCATTGATGGCCCATCTCGTGCGCCATGATGTCGCTGTAGTTCCGCACGCGATACATGCTGCTGATTGTCTGATGCTCCATGTTCGCCTGGAGCCCGCCGTCGCCGCCCGTCTCTGCAACGCCGTACTTTTCACTGCGGAAGGGATAGGGCCCGAGCTTCGACTCGAAGACGCTCAACATCGTGAGCATTTCGTTGCAGCCCGTCTTGTCTTCCGGCAGTGGTTCGTCGAGCTGGAAATCCCAGTGATCCGGGTAGACGTAGCACGGCACGGGCATCATCGCCGTACCGCCGTTGCCGTCGTCGTATTCGTAAGTCTGGTCGTATCGTTCGTAGTTCGTGATCGCCAATGAGGCGAGATAGTTCGTCATCGGGTTGGATTCGTGCCAGCTGTATCGTGTGCGACCGTCACCGAGCGGCATCGTCTCTTCGAGAATGCCATTGCTGACGCCGACCATCGGATCGGGCGCCGTGATGATCATCTGCATTGTTGACTTGTCGCTGAGCGAATCCTTGCAGGGCCACCAGAGCGGGGCAAAGTAGGGTTCGGAAAGCGTGGCGACGGCGAGATTGTCGTTGCGCGTCCACCACTGGAATGCGCCGAATCCGGCGGAATCGGGCTCGCCGTCATATTCGACGATGACCTGGAACGACGCGCCGGGGTTGTACGTCTGGTCAAGCGTGATGTCGATCTGATCGGTAGCGTGCACCCAGCTCAGGACATCGCCCGTCACGGCGATGACGTTCATCGTGTCGTCCAGATCGATAACGAACTGCGACACGGGCGCGTCCGTCACGCTGACGTCGATTGTGTTCGTGCCGTGGACCAGAACGGCCGTCACGTCATTGCTCATGTCCAGTTGCGGTAGAATCTCGATCTCAAGTCGATAATGGATCACATCTGTATTGCCCGCCGGGCCTCGCGGGCCTTCGCCGGGACTGCCCGGCAGCAGATCCGGCCGGAACGAGCGTGCATGGCCGCAGAGCCAGTCGGCCTTGCCGAGTTCCGTCGGTTCATGCTCGGCGATTGTCGAGCGGATCGTTTGAGTGTCGACCTCGGGCGCTGGATGGGCCTTGGCCATGGAAATGGGCGCGCACACGATCACGAATAGACTGACTAGCGATTTCATAGACCCCACACCTGCAAAGCGCCTTGCGGGCTCTGCTGCGAACGATTGATCCCAATGCCTCTGCATGAATTATAGGCATTTGTCGGTCACGACCTCAAATCGGGTTTTCGCCCGATTCAGGCGTGATTCCGGCCTTGTTTTCGGCTCGGGGGATGCCTATTGGCGAACACGGCGGACAGCTTTCTCGATGGCGATAACGCGTGTTTTGGTCGTTGCCGTGAATGAAATCGACAGGTCGTGAAGATCATGGCGCATGATCGTGCCGGGTTCTCGGAGCAGGTAGGTCTCCGTCTCGACTTTGCTTGGATGCTTCCGAACGCTGACGCGCGTCAGGTTGCCTTCCTTTTTCGAGACTTCGTAGGTTCGTCGGTTCAGACGCCCCGTTTCCGGATCCAGATCGCTGAGAATGAATACCTGACCGGGTTCGAGCTTCAACATCGGTATCAGATCGTCGATGAGATATACGAAATCCACTTCCGGAGTGGGCAGGCGCTTCTCCATGGTCTTTCCCGTTGCGTCCGTCTTGACGTGCAGCATCTCCTCATCGTCGATGGTCAATGACTCCGTGATTTTCGAACAGACGCCGTTTGGCGCCTGGTTGATGATCTCCCACTCAATCTTTTCCGGCCTGAAGCGGCGATTCAGCACGCCCGTCGTCGTAACGTCGATGACGCGCTTGTCGTCGCCGCGGAAGATGCTGACGTCCTGATAGTGATAACGCAGTGATTCGCCCGCCCCTGTCGATACGAGCGACGATCGGCTCGTGGCAAATGTTTTTTCGTTTCGCTGAGCCTCCAGGAATCGCTCCTGGTTGAGGCCGAATCGGATTGGCGGCAGTCCTTCGATCAATTCGAGCCCGAGCGTTGTGAGCGGGCCGCGCGACTCCGTCACTGTGGACTGCGTCGTCGGAGCGC
>JAJDEC010000540.1 GCA_029259995.1 Phycisphaerae bacterium | reverse complement strand
GCGCCTTGCGCGGGTCAATTTCCGTGAGGGCGGCGATTGCATCGTCGAGAGCCACCAACATCGAATTCGGCTGTCGATGGGCGAAGCTGTCGTCGTCAAATCCGATGATCTTCCGACCGCCGCCGTGTCGGACGGCCAAACGCCTTTTTGCGTGGTTAACGAGAATGCGCCGCATCGAGGTGGCGGCGACGCAGAAAAACTGTTCCGGATTCTTCCAGACCGTCTGATCCTGCTGAGTCAATCGCAGATAGGCTTCGTGAACGAGTGCCGTTGGCTGAAGCGTGTGGTCCGGTCGTTCCCGTTGAAGAAAGCGCGATGCCAGACGCCGCAACTCATCGTAGACAACCGGCAGAATCTCGGCGGTCGCACCAGCGTCCGAGGGCTCGTTGCGATGCCGGTGGATCGGTTGCGACGCCATGTGAGCGCTCCCAGAAAAAAATCTTTGTTGCAGATGGGCCTTCTTCGAACGGAATCTTGCGTATACCGCATGGAGGGTGGAGCGCCGTTTGGCGACGTTTCCAACCTGTCCATTCTATTGCCGCCCCAAGTGTGATTCCAGCGCCGAGTCGGTTTCCTCGCCGCATTCGCGGGGAAGTAGCCCGGTATCGGTTACATTTTCGTCGCGGTGGCGAGCTCATATCGGAGGGATCAGTCAATGCCAGTCAAGCGAAGCACAACGTACATATTGTCGATTCTATCGGCCCTTGCCGTCTCAGCGTCCGCTGCCTACGCAGACGTACCTGGGGCTCTGAGCCTTGGTGAAGCCCCGGTGCTGTTCACTGCGGCGGAGGGAGAGAATGCCAACGGGACGCTGCTTCGAGATGGGCAGGCCGTCCGCGGAGACGAGATATGGCTATGGGTCCCCGCGGTCAATGCGGGCCTGGTGGATCTCGGTTCGACCGGGCAGTTCTTCAGGATCTGGGACAGTGGTCCGCTGGCCGGTCCCGACGGCAACGATGATGATCGCAACGGAATGCGTGGAATGGACTTCAACCCGAATACGGGGAAGTTCCTGATCAGCTATGAAGACACGACGACGACAGGGTTTGCGTTTGGCAACATTCTGGACGGGGACCTGATGGAGATGACGCCGACGAGTGTCAGCGGCGGAGCCATCACTGGTCACACGTTCAATCGCCTGTTTCGTGAAGGCACGAATGGCGTTGCCGGCAACATAGGAACCGGCGACATCAATGCCATATCGAGTGCGGCCGATGGTTCATTGTTTATCGGCTCCGGGGGGACGCAGTCAATTGTCACAAACGTACCCGGCAATCTGAGTGTCAGCGCCAGCACGCTGATGCATCTCGATCCAACAGCGGCTTCCGGTTCGCCTGAGAATATTGGACCGAACCAGTTCTTCGAAGCCGGTCTCTCCGGAGTCGGCATCGGATTTGCGCCGGGGATTTACACTGGCCAACTTCGTGGCGCCGACGTTCTCGATGACGGACTCGTGACATTCGGCACGTCTGGCGATTATCAGAACACCATCTTCAACGGTTCGATTGACGGCCTGACGGATGCGCAGGCCTTCGCTCTGGCAACGGGTGTATCCCCCGTTGGCGATGCGGCCGACATTCTGGCGGTCTTCGACCTTTTTGACGGATCAAAGAATACGTATCAACAGCGAACGGCGACCGTGCTGTATGACGGCAGCTTGTTTTTTCAGTCCCCAGCCGTCGGGGACGCCCAATTGCTCGATCACGACATCCTCAACCTTCCGGAACTCCTCGCATTGATCAATACTCTGGGCGCAAATTCCGACGCCGGAATCGCCTTGCTTCCATTCGTACCGGAACCGACGACGCTGACGTTGTTGGCCTCGGCTGGAGCGGCGGTGGTCTGTCGGCGGCGGCGTCGATAGCCGGCTTCCGGGGGATTAATTATCGAGCCACTCGAAGCGGATCGATCCACGGAAGTGATGTCGGCGGCGCATTGAAGGGCCGTCCGATCCAACCCGCTCGCCCGCCGATAGACGGCGCAAGCTGTAACCCAGAAGGGCGCTCACGATATGTTTCGAACGACTCCGATCGTCTCTGCAGCACTGATCGTTGGCATCACGACTGCACCATTGTTCGGCGGCATAGCGACGCAACTGCTCCTCACCAATACCCAGGCCGACGGCCTGCCCGCGGGTATCAAGGAGCTGGATCAGAATACGGGCGCGATTCTCGGCTTTCTTGTCACCGAGGATTTTCCGAACAATGGAAACCTCTGGCCGGTTGACGCCATGTGCGCGGGGCCTAGTCGCACAATCCTCGTCGGACAATCGACGGCCGACAAAGTGGCACAATACGACGAGTTCGGCAACTTCCTCGGAAACCTCATCGCCGGCCAGGCGGTGAACAACATTCGCGGAATGACTCCGTCCAGTGATCATCTGTCGCTTTTCACTTCCGATTGGACGCACGATGACGTGCATCGTTTCAAGTTTTCGAATGGTGATCCGGATCCCATCGGCGCCGATCCGTTGGGCGAATTCATCGCAGGGATGCAGGCGGCCCCCGATCTGGATCTGCCCGAGGCACTCGCCATTCTCTCGAACGGCAATCTACTCGTTGCGGACATCGGCCAGCGCCGCCTGCTTGAAGTCAACGTGACGACTGGCGCGTTGGTCGGGTTTTTCGTCGGCAATCCGCTGGAGGACATCAACGCCGGGACGGTGCGAGACATCGACGTCCTCGCCAACGGCGACGTTGTCGTGTCGGTGGATGGTTCTGGCGATCTTGTTCGTACGTATTCGTCGGCCGGTGTGCTCGATGCATCGCGGACGTTTGCATTCAACGGGCCAGCCGGTGTTCACGTGTTGCCGAGCGGTGATTATCTTGTCGCCAGCGGTTCGACATTCGGGCAGGGCCGCGGGCTGTTTCGTGTCGATCCCGCTACCGGTTCGATACTTCAGACGATCGATTCATCGCGCAGCTATGGCTCGCTGGAGCTCATCACGCTTGTCGACACGGTTGCAACCTGCGGCGGCCCGGGTAACGGCGACGTCAATCAAGACGGCAGCGTCAACGGCCTCGATGTCGGGGCGTTCGTCAGCATCCTGCTAAGCGGCGCGGGTTCGCCGCCGGATGCCGCGTTTTGCGCTGCGGACGCCGATGGCGACGATCTGGTGACGCAAAGTGATGTCTTTGCGTTTTCCCAGCTGTTGGTTAATCCCTGATATGCGATCCCACTCCCACCCCGGGGCGGTCCCAAGCCGATCGGTCTTGTTTGTCCTCGCTGTTTCATGCCTCGGACAACTGCGATCGGCTTCGGGACAGCTCTGTATATCCCCGGTCAATGAGACTTGTGCCAGCGCGACGGACATTTTCGAATGGCAGCTTCCGCTTTCGGAAAATGGCGTCTATGGGTGCACGACCGATACGATACCGAATCCCGACATGCCCTATCTCGACGTATTTTTCCGCTACGACTGCACCTGCACTGGTATCTACACGCTCGCGATGTGCGGCAGCACGGCGGATGCTGCATTGCGCGTATATGTGGACGGCTGCGGCTTTCTTGTCGGAGATGAGATCGCCACGGCCGACGATGAGTGTCCTGGCTCGCCGCCATCAGCCGATCCGATGTTAGACATCGTGCTGGAGGACGGCCGTTCGTATTGGTTCGAGTTGGGAACGTGGCGGCCGACGCCGCCGTGGGCTCCGTCCACGCCCAATGCCCCGCTCGTCTTTGACATGTCGGCGTGCCAACCCTGCGGCAGTGGCGACGCCAATCGAGATGGCGAACTGGATGGTCGCGACATCGATTTGTTCATGGCGACGTTTCTCGGCGAAAGCCAGGACCCACTGACGTTTTGCGCGGCGGATATGACCAACAACGGATCCGTCGAGTTCGATGATGTCGAATTCTTCGTGACGGCGTTGCTTCAATCGTGATTGACTCTGTCTATTCTGGCGAACGCCCCCTGTTCAGAGATGCCTGCCATGTTCAGATTCCTTAGATTCGGAATTGCAGTCACTGCCGTGACGAGCTCGGCAGTCCGGATGTCGGGCGAAGAGCTGATCAACGTTGAAACTCAGAAGACGTTGGCTCGACACGTCGAGCTGCAGCCGATCGTTGGTGCGCCGCGCGGCGGCATCATGGTGGGCGCGCTGACGTTCACCAAGATTGCTGAGTCGGGGGACGCTGTTCCCGGTCGGCCGGCCAGCACGTTTCGCATTTTTACTGACCCGTGCATCAACGAGTCTGGACAAGTTGCATTCGACGCCACATTCACCACGTCGACGGGCGGCGCGGACGAAGGCGTTTTTCGGCTCGATGGCGGCGGGCTGATTCGTCTGACCGACAATGGATTCGATCGTCCCCGGCCGCCGGGCGAGGTATCGGGCAACTTTCAGTCATTCAGTACGACGGTGATCAACGATGCCGGCGCCGTCCTGTTCCACGGGGGGACCGAGTTCGCCGACAGCGAGCATGGCGCGTACGTATTCAGCGGCGTCGACGCCGGCGGTCTCATCGTCAACGATAGCGCAACGCAATCCGTTCCCGGCCAGCCTGGCGAGGCGTTCCTGGTGTTTCCGTTTCTCAATACCGAGAGGATGTTGCTCAGCAATTCAGGTCACAGCGTCGTCATCGCGCAATGGCGTGACATCTCGGTGACGCCGCACGCCGGTCTTTATCACGGCGATGTCGAGACCGGCATCGTGCGTATCGCCGACGACACTGTCGCGCCGCCCGGACAGCCCGGCACACTGTTCGGCGGCCCACTTGGCGGCAATCCGCCTACGCCCACGAATCCGTTTGATCCGTTCATGTGCATGAATCGCTTTGGCGACGTAGCGTTTGCCGGCGCCTTCTCGTTCGGAGCGGGCTCCGGCATGTATCGTTTCGTGAACGACACGCAGACGTTGATGCGCGTTGCCGACACGTCGATGCAGCCGCCGAACCAGCCGCCTGGTGCTGTTTTCTCGGACATCTTCAACTTTCCCGGGATGAACGACGCAGGCGCTGTCGTCTTCAAAGCGCGCTACTCTCAAGGAAACGGCAACGAGGGGCTGTACGTCGCGAGCCCATCGGGCGTCTTGGAGACCATCGTCGACCGATCCGGCGCGATTCCGGTTCCGGGGCAGCCGGGCGCATCCTATGCCGCCTTCGAGCCGCCGATCATCAACGGCAACGGGGAGATCGTATTCGGCGCGGCGCTGACGGGAGGCTCTGCTTCTGGCGGTCTGTATCGAAAATCCGATGGTCAAATATTGAAGATTGTCGACTTTTCCGATCCCGTGCCGGACCAGGCGGGATCGACGTTCAACGCTCTCGATCATTTCGTGATGAATTCGTCCGGACAGGTGATTTTTCGGGGGCGATTTACCGGTAATCGATTCGGCATTTATCTGCACGATGGTTTGTCGCTGTCGCGCATCATCGATACCACGCAAACGCCCGAACTGCTGGGTACGCCGTACAGCCGGCTGAGCATTCTCTTCGGGTTCGGCGGGGCCGGCGGGGAAGATGGCAAACCCCGACCGATGAACGATTCCGGCGAAGTCGCCATACGAGCGTTCATCGCGGATGGACAAGCCCCGCAGTGCATCCTGACGGTCGCGCTGCCCGAACCCTGCGGCG
>JAJDEC010000539.1 GCA_029259995.1 Phycisphaerae bacterium | reverse complement strand
GGTCCGTTCTCAACCATGCCGAACTTGTTCGCGTCCAGCATAACAACGCAGAACGGGCGATCGATGTCGATGTTGTCGCCGAGATTGAGCGGCTCTCCCCTAAGCATCTCGCTGAGCGTCATGCCCGGAAGATCATTCAGGCCGAGGTCGCGCAGCTGCGCCATGTTCTTGTCGAGTGTGCCGACCGATCGCACAACGACGTATCCCCACGCGTCCTTGGGGACGTGCTTTACGATGTCCTGCGTCGGACCGGCCATGACCGGAGCCGCGATCCAGATCGCGCCCGCCGCGAGAACCATGCACAGGTTCCTGATTCGTTGAGTCATTCCAATTGCTCCTCTGGTTTTTCGATTACGTCTTGCGTAACGGGTTTTGCTTGTCCGGCGCCTCGAATCGGCGACACGGATTCCTCGTGACTTATGACAATTTCCGGCGATATTCGGCGGCATTCGACAAGGCGTCAAGCGATTGCCCGAATTCCGCCCGCGAGGGGCGGATCAGTCACCCATGACAAACGGCAGGGGGCGATCCTTGGCGAATCCTGACTCCATCGTCGCCCCGCCGGAAGTACGGTCCTTCAACTGTTCCTTGACCAGCATGATGGCGCCGATGGTTTCCTCGAGATCGTCCGTCGTCATGTCGAACGCACAGCAGACATGATTACCACGGACGCTTGCAGTCCAGCCCAGAAGCGGTCCGACGGAATCGACAGTTCGATCTGCGTCGGCCGTCACGAGTCCGGGGACGCGCGCGTCGGCCATGCCGGAACGAATCATGGCCGGAATCGACTTGGCCAGCCGATTCGTGTCCACCAGCGCATAGACGTTGGCATCGGCGGGCAGGGCATTCATGGCCTTTCGCACGCGCGGATTCGCCGACATCCTGTCCGACTTGCCACGGACGACATCGGCCAGCACCCGGATGCTCTTGCGATCGCCGATCGAATAAATGATGGTCTTGTCATCCACGGCGGCTTCCTGATACAGCGCATTGGCCCCGTACATCGCGGCGATGTTGTCGCGAACGATCTGCGACTTGGTGCCATCGACCAGATGCATTCGATAGACGGTCATGCCGTCCAACGCCAGCGGCCGCGCCTTCCCGCCGACATCCGCGGCGCCGGGAATCACGGCGCCGATCATTTCGTTCGAATGCTCACGAACCTTGCGCATGATCTCGAGGATCTGCGGCGCATGGCTGGCCGAGTAGGAACCGAATACGCGAAGCGGCGTCAACTCGCCGGAATCACTCGTGACGACGAATTCCTCGAGCATCGTCGCCTGCGTCAGTCGACACAGATCCCGATCGAGCGATTGCCGATCCCGCTTGGAGAGCGTTCGACAGAGCGCCGGATCATCCATACATCTGCGATTGAATCGAACCGTCAGACTGTTTTCCGACGGAACGATCCAGTTGATGCTGAGTCCAATCAGGAACGGCCGATCGGGGAATGCCCGCCAGTTCGACACGTCCGCGGAGACAGTCACGCGCTCCAGGTAGTCCGCCACCCAGCCCCGCTTCTGAAAGGAATGATGATGGGACACATGAACCCGATCGGCGTCCATTGACAGCGCGAGCGACGCCGTGTCCATCTGCCGAAGGCCGTCCAGCGCCCCGTCGAAGAACCAGTCGGCCAGTTTGCGCGTCTGCTCGATTCGACTGAGATCCTGCTGTTGCGCCTGGATGCCGTATTTCATCAGCGGAATGATGGCCTGAAGCTGTCCTTCAAAGAGCGGACGCCACGCCGACATCGAGAGTTGAATGAACACCTCGGATTTCATCGCATCGTCGCGCGCCGCTTCGGACATCCGGGACCATTCGGAATCTGCTTTGGTCATCCGGGCGATCTTCGCCAGTTTTGTTGCGCGAGGCGCAACGAACGCATACCCGTCCCGCATGACGATTCGATATCGACCGTATGCCCCTGCAATCGTATGAACTTCCTCGGCCCAGCTTCGATGACTTCGGTGAATGATCGCCGACTTGAACCGTTCCACATCCAGCGGATGAAATCCGACAACGGGCCAATCGGCTTCGCCCTCGCTCAACCCGACGCCACTCATCAATTTCTTGAGTTCTTCGGGGCGATCCGCGATCACGATGACCGGCTTTGACAAGTCGATGGTTCCGGGCGCGAAGCCCAGCGTCATCTCCAGTTCGGACTGATCGAATCCGACGAACGATGGCATCGTGCGACGGACAAACTGCTTGATATGTTCGTTGGAAGTGGAAATCCGCGGGAATACGACAAATGCCGCCGAGTTGCGCGGAACCAGCATGGCGGGATGCGTATCGGCCGACGCCGTCGATCCGGCGACGGTGCAGATGATCCCCAACATCCCGATCGAGGCGAGGCAGCGGGCACGGACTTGATCCTTCATGGTTCCTCCCGTCTTGACGACGGCACTCCTGACTGCTTGTTCCGCGCGAGAAACGGGTCCAATAAACACGACCCCTGGGCCGGCGTCCTGTTGCCCAATCGCCGACGGGGCCAGTCAATGGTAACGAGAATCGCGATCCACGCTCACGTTTCGTCGAGTCCAGACCCATTTCCGGCGTCCCACCGCCGATTCGGCTCGCGGAACCAGCCGAAAGTTTCGCGCCATGGACGGCGATTGTAAATGACATTGAAATGGTCCATTCCGCCCCCGCGGGCCACAGGAGCCACTGACTATGCCTGACACTGCCGGTAGCGAACGCCGCCTCACGCACATCGATGCGCAGGGGCACGCCCGAATGGTCGACGTGTCCGCGAAACCGATATCGCCGAGACGGGCCGTGGCCGAGGCGATCGTCCGGATGGCGCCCGACACGTTGAAAACGATTTCGGCGGGGAATACCCCGAAAGGCGACGTCCTGGCCGCTGCCAGAATCGCCGGCATCCAGGCCGCAAAGCGTACAGCCGATTTGATCCCCCTCTGTCATCCGCTCCCCATCGACGCTGTGACAATCGACATCGAGCCGGTCCCCCCTGATCGCATTCGTATCATGGCGACCTGCATCGTCGAGGCGCGGACCGGCGTCGAGATGGAAGCGCTGACGGCGGCGTCCGTCGCCGCCCTCACGATCTATGACATGGCGAAGGCCGTGGATCGCGGCATGGAGATTGGTCCCATTCGCCTGCTCGAAAAGTCGGGCGGTCAATCGGGCACGTGGCGTCGACCGGATTCAGAATGACTTCGCTCGCCTGGCGCGACGACGGGCCTAGCAGCCCGTGGCAAAAGTCATTCGGTCCATCGACGGCCATTTCACGCCAGCTCTTGGTACACGAAACTCGGCGAATCTTTAGGATTCGCCTCCGTTTCGCTCCCTCGATCTGACGCGAACTGTCGCGCCGCTGGCCTCGAAGCATCTTCACGACGGGCTGCCATGGATTTGCTGCAACAACATCATCCAACGATCGACGTACCAACGACTCCTTTCAAAACTTATGAAAGCGACTGACAGGACTGTCGACATCTGCCTTGATTCTCTAGAATCCACATCATGCTGCATGGGCCCGCATCTCAACCGCACATCGAAATCGCCGCGCCGATTGCGCGGGAACTCGACGCAGTCCTCGAAGTCTTCGACGAGGAACTCGATTCCGATCTGCCATTCGTGAATCGCCTTGTGGGACAGGTTCGCAATTATCGAGGCAAGCTGCTTCGGCCCAAGCTGCTGCTGCTTTCGGGCCGTGCCACAGGCGAACTGATTCGCGATCATGTCGTGCTTGCCGCCGTCGTCGAAATGGTTCACATGGCGACGCTGGTGCACGACGACGTCCTCGACGAAGCCGACATGCGCCGCCGACACGACACTGTGAATCGCCTGGTCGGCAATGAAGCCGCCGTGATGCTCGGTGACTTTCTGATTTCCCACGCCTATCACCTGTGCAGCAGTCTCAGTTCGACGTTCGCCAGCCGGCGCATCGCCGCCGTGACGAATACCGTCTGCGAAGGCGAACTCTTACAGATCGAAAACCGCGGCAACATCCTGCTCAGCGAAGAGACGTACTTCGAAATCATCCGGCGCAAGACGGCGGCGTTGACGGCCGTGTGCTGTGAGATGGGCGCGCGCGCCTCCGATGCCGACGACGAGACGCTCGAGGCGTTGACGCGTTACGGCAATGACATCGGCATCGCCTTCCAGATCGTCGACGATCTGCTCGACCTGACGGCCAATGAAAATGAGACCGGCAAGTCTGTGGGTCGAGACGCCGAGATGGGCAAGGCGACACTGCCGATTATCCGCTACCTGGCATCGGCCTCGCCGTCGGATCGGGAAGCGTTGATCGACGTCCTGAACAATCCGTCGCCGGACACGCGGGCCGCGGTTCGCGCCATCCTGGCCGGCACAGACGCCATCGATCAGGCCTTCGACGCAGCCGGCGCCTACATCACATCCGCCGTCGCCGCGATCGCCCCGCTTCCCGAAAGTGACGCCAAGGCGAGCCTGACGGCCGCGGCGGAGTTCGTTCTGGCGCGCCGGCAATAGGCCGCCGCGCATTCTCATCACGCCAACGGCGTGGCACAGGATAGCCCGGGTTGCAGCGCAGACCTCAACGCGGTCGCAGCGCAACCCCGGGAATGCCCCACCGCTGAGCAAGCACCGAAAGTGCGTTACCGTTAGACGCGTGTCGCGCTGACACTGCCGTCTGATTGGCGTATTGGGTTTGTAACGCCCTTTCAGGGCTTGGTTCGAACAATGCAACGCGAACCCAGGGTTGCGCTGCGCCGCATACGCGGACTTCGCTGCACCCT
>JAJDEC010000538.1 GCA_029259995.1 Phycisphaerae bacterium | reverse complement strand
TGCCATCGCTGCTGTACCGGCGTGTTACATCGCGATGTTCGCAACGGGCGCGATCTACCTTCTGTTTCAATTTCTGTTTACGGGGCTCGATTTCGACAGCGTCATTAACGAGAAGCAGGCCCTGCTCGATCTGTTGCCGCAGTTCAGCATCACGACGATGCTTCTGTTCGGACTGCTGACGGGATTTCACGAGGAGTTGCTTTTTCGCGGGCTGCTCCTGACGCGATTCAATGCAATTTTTCGAAATCGCGCCGTGGCCGTCGTCGTGTGCGCCGTCTTGTTCGGGCTTGTGCACACGTATCAAGGTTTCATGGGCGTCTTGCAGACGGCGGCGATCGGTCTGGCTCTTGGAACAATCACAACGCTGTCGCGCTCGCTTTGGCCGGCGATCGTCGGCCATGCAATATTCAATTCGATTCAGTTGGCCCTGCTGCCATTCATGAAGATGTACATCGACAGCGTGTCGGAGAGTGTGACGTCGATGCCGGCGGGATGAGAGTGACTGGCTGACGAAGCAACGATGCCGGCGATCAGGGTCCCGCGGGAATCACACGATCCAGCATCGCCGGCGCGTTCTGACTGCCGATCGGAAAGACAGACGGACTGAGCGGGGATGTCTTGAAGTTCTGATCCGCGAGCAGCGTGCTCGCCGTCCCCGTGTTGTCCATGATTGCTTCGATATCCGCGACATGGTTCAGGCCCAACAAATGGCCCGCCTCGTGCGCCGCGACATTTCCGATGGCGACGCCGATGCCCGTCGCGGAAGGCCGCGTCGCGAACGGATTGTCGAATCCGACGGTAAAGATGATGCCGTCGTCGCATCGATTCGGATTGCCCGTGTCCACGCTGTCGGCGACGCCGAATTTTGTCGAACTGAATGATCCGAAGTGAATCGTGCTGAAGGTGCCCGGCGTCAGGCTCGGGTTTTCGTCTGTTGTGACGACGACGATGCCGAACGCCGCGAAATTCTCTTTCACAGTGTCGACAATCGTCTGCTTGACCAGTGTCGTCTCGCCAGCATAGGCGTCGTCGACATCGCCGGCATCGAATGGATCGAGATTGAACGAGCCTTCGTTTTCGATCGTGGCCTGACCGCCTGCGAAATTCAGCAGCAGCGTCTGCATCTCGGGCGTCGAGCGTTGTCCGCCGCGTTCGATTCGGATCGTCGCGTTGTAGGTCCCGCCGGAATTGTCCAGGAAGAACTTCGTGATCGCGAGGAAGAACTTCCCGCTTGCGACGGCGACGACGTCGTTGATCGCGGAGTTGTAGTTCCCGCCGTCCGTATCGATGTCGTCGCTGATGCTGAAGAGCTCCTGATTCTCGTCGAAAACTGCGATCACTGGATCAAGCGTGCTTGACTGTGCGGCGATGACTTCAACGATGACGCGATCGCCCGGCGACACGGCCCCAAGATCGAAGATGTCCGGTTCGCTGCTGGTGATGTCGCCGCTGAATCGGAGCGTTTCGCCGTCGGCGATCGACAGCAATGCGGCGGAATTGAAATCGGTGCCGCCCGTAACCGACGGCGAGAGGCCACCGATTCCCATGTCGCCGTTCGGGCAGTCGGCCCCGCTGAAGACGACGCACAACAGAACAAACGCCGTCAGCCGCGCAGCAGCCGTCAGAATCCTCGAACGAATCAGCACTGAGGGAATCTCCCGAATGTTTGGCGAGGGGCATTCTGGAATCGGCGCAGTGAAGGCCGATTTGAACCACATAGAAGTATCGATTCCCCGGGCCTGCGGGTCAAGTAATGTCCTCGTCCGGTAAGTCGATTCGAACGTCTCACCAGGCAGGAAACTCGATTCCGGCGTTTTGGATGATCAGTAAGTACCCCAGGGCTGCGGCCGATGCCGGGACACAGATCGCCGTCCTTGCGACAAATCGCCCCTTGCGGTCGTCGGCTTGACCGATGATTTCGCAGAACACAATCACGAGAACCGCCAACGTGAATTTGAATGCCAATGCGCCGTGCATGCCGAAGCGGCTGATGACGAAATCCGCGACGGGATTGGCTTCACGTCCGCCGATGGAGAGCACGACGGCCGTCATGACGATGTCGAGGGCTGAAGCCGTGATGAACCACAAGTGGTATCGCGCGAACCTCAGATCGCGGCGAAGGATCCCGACATGTTGGCCGTCATTTTGCTTCTGCATCGTCCAGATCCTAGGAAGCCACGGAATCCATAGTCAACGAAGCAATATGAGTCGGCGATTTCGGGGCGGCCCGTCGATAGAAAGTGTATGCGCAGCGTTCCGGGAGAAGGTACGCGCAAAGATTGCGTCAGTCAGTACATAGTGAAAGTCGAACGCCGAGTTTCATCTCGAAAGGGGACAGCCAATGCCGTCTCGATTGCCAATATTCGCAACAATCATACTAGCAGGAATTGCGCTTCCGGGATGCCAGAAGCCGATACAACCTCTTCCAATCCGCAAGGTCGACAAGGACTACGAACGACCGCTTCCGCCGGGGAAGTTCGCCTTGCGGCCGGTCGCGGAAAAGGACTACCCTGATTTCGGCAAGGCATGGTTTCGCGGAAAGCGCCTCGGATTGCGCGATGCGATCAGCCACAGCATTGCTTATCTGAACAAGCCATCCAGCAAACAGTATTATCCCCTCGGACCGATCACGCACGATCGCGTATTGATGAGCCTGGAACGATTTCTGGACGTTCTGGATCAGTCGGACAGCCCCGAGATGCTGAACGATCTCGTCACTCGGAATTTCGACGTCTTCCAGTCCATCGGTTGCGACGATCAGGGCACGGTCCTGTTCACGGGTTACTACTCTCCGATCTTTGAAGGCAGCCGGGAGCCGACAGAGGATTTTCAATTTCCGCTTTATCGTCTGCCGGAAGGGTTGGAGAAGGATCGCTATGGCGAAGTCGTGGGCGGTCCGTGGCGGACGCGCGAAGAGATCGAAACGAGCGGCGAGATGGCCGGCAACGAGTTGATCTGGCTCGGCGATCGATTCGAGGCCTACGTGGTATCCGTCCAGGGATCGGGTTTTGTCCGATTGCCCGATGGTTCGCTGTATGAAATCGGCTACGCCGGAAACAACGGTCACGACTACACGCCCGTGTCCAAGCAGCTCGTGAGCGACGGCGTGATTCAGAAGCGCGACATGTCGCTGGCGACGATGATCAGCTACTTCCGCCAGCATCCGGATGAGATGGACAAGTACCTGTTCCAGAACAAGCGCTACATCTTCTTCCAGGAGGCGAACGGCGGACCCTTCGGTTGCCTCGGCAAGCCTGTGACGCCCGAGTTCAGCATCGCGACGGACAAGGATATCTTT
Source organism: Phycisphaerae bacterium (assembly GCA_029259995.1). GTDB lineage: Bacteria > Planctomycetota > Phycisphaerae > UBA1845 > UTPLA1 > ECT2AJA-110-A. The sequence goes on along the minus strand of JAJDEC010000538.1, from coordinate 6,915 downwards.
CCGCGTGGGGCTCTGGCGTTTGTCGAGACGAAAGTGCCGGACGAAGGCGGCGATCGAAATCGGCTGAGTACCTTTATCCTGGATCAGGATCGCGGGGCGGCGATCCGGGCGCCGGGGCGCTGCGACATCTACATGGGAACGGGCGACGAGGCCGGCAAGCGGGCCGGATGGACCTACAGCGAGGGCGGCCTTTATTACCTTCTGGCGAAAGATGCCCCCATGCCCGCAGGTTCCCTCGCGACGGATGCGCCGGAAGATCGAAACGTTGCCCAGGAAGTCGATTACGAAGTACCACCGCTGTAATCGCGACTGTGCGATTCATGCAGTATTCAAGCGATCTCCCAACGGGCGAATCGACGGGTTAGAATCCCGGCGATGAGCCCGTTTTTCAATTCCATCCTCGCGCAGGCGCCTTCGGCCTTATCGAGCGCGATGAAGTCGTTCGTTCTGCTCGGCGGCGGTACCGTCGGCGCGATCGTCGTCCACGGTGTGCTGTATCACTTCGCCGTCGAGTTCGCCAAGCGGACCCACACGGATGTCGATTCGCTGCTCTTCAAGAACACGCGCAACAGCGCGCGCAGCGCGTTCGTCTTTCTCGCCCTGCAATTGCTGACGCCGTTGGCGCCGATCGCGGAGCCGTTGGCGGGGATTCTGCGGCACGGCGTCGCGATCGGCCTGATCGCATCCCTGACGTGGCTTGTCATCCGCGCGATCGGCGTGATCGACGACATGATCCTGAGCCGTCATCCGCTCGACGTGCGCGACAATCTTCGGGCACGACAGGTGCATACGAGGACGCGCCTTCTTTCGCGATCGCTCGTCATCATTGCGAGTACCGTCGGCGTCGCTGCCGTCCTGATGACGTTCGAGGATGTGCGCGTCGCCGGCAGGACGCTGCTCTATTCCGCAGGCGTCGCAGGTCTTCTGATCGGCTTCGCGGCCCGGGCGACGATTTCGAATCTCATTGCCGGCGTGCAGCTGGCGCTGACGCAGCCGATTCGAATCGATGATGTCGTGATCGTGGAGGGCGAATGGGGCTGGATCGAGGAGATCCGGTCGACGTTCGTGATCGTGAAGATCTGGGACGATCGGCGACTGGTCGTACCGTTGCAGTACTTCATCGATCAGCCGTTCCAGAACTGGACGCGACGAACGGCCGATCTCGTGGGCAGCGTGTTCGTGCATGCGGATTATCGATTGCCCGTGCAGCGGGTTCGCGACGAGCTGGAGAGAATCGTGAAGGAATGCGAGGAGTGGGACGGTCGCGTCTGCGTGCTGCAAGTGACGAACGCCGGAGAGCGGACGATCGAGTTGCGAGCACTTGTCAGCGCCGCGGATTCGCCGACGTGCTGGGATCTGCGTTGCAAGGTGCGCGAGAAACTCGTGGGCTTTCTCCAGAGCGAGTTTCCCGAATGCCTGCCGCGGGTGCGGGCGGAAATGGAGTCGAGTGAGAAGCCGACGGCCGACTATACGCACAAGGACGACATTGGCGCGACCGACGTTTCATTGCGGCGATATCCGTAGGTGAATCTGAAGTCTGGCGGGTGGCCCACCCCTTCAGGGGTGGGGGCGCGACGATGCGAACATGAGTGAGCTTCACGCATTCCTCGACCAGTTGAGTCTCCGTCGCATCGTCGCGCCACCGTTGCTGAAGCAATGGGCTGCCTCGCCTCAGCGATGTTCGATCTCACTTGATAACCGGGCGATCGAAAGAAACAGCGAGCTTTCGGTCTCACCGAGTTCGCGCTTGCGTCGTGCGACGACTTTGCATGCGACGGCCAGCGCCCGCTCGGGATCATTTCGTTCCATTCCCTCGTCCGTCAGCCAACTGAAACTCGGGACGAATTTCGGCGCGTACCGGCTCAGAAAGATATTGGACGCGAATCCAACGACGCTGCCCGTCGGCAGGGCCACGTTGATTCCCGTCTTCGTGTGGTCGCCGATGATCGAGCCGATGAACATTTCGCCGCTGTCGACGAGGGTTCCGTTGATGGGCACTTTGATCGGGCCGTAGGTATTTTTCAGATCGCTCGTGACTGTGTCCGCGCCGAGATTGACCCATTCCCCGACATAGCTGTGGCCCAGGAAGCCGTCGTGCTGTTTGTTGGAGTAGCCGTGAATGATCGTGCCTTCGACTTCGCCGCCGATTTTCGACCACATCCCGATGCTCGTGCCCTCGCGGATGTTCGCGCCGGCCTGGATGGTGCAATTCTCACCGATGTAGCAGGGCCCCGTGATCGTGACGTTGGGGCGAATCGTCACGTTGTCGGCGATGTAGATCGGTCCGTCCTCCGCGTCGAGGACGGCGCAGGGCATGAGTCGTGAACCGGCGCCGATGTGGATGGCGCCCTCGTTCACAAGGTGGGCTCCGGGATAGATGATACCGCGGCTGCCGGGCTCGACATCCGCGAAGGCGCGCACGATTTCGCTCGGAGTCGCGTTGACAAGTTGCCACGGGTATTCGATTAACTGGGCGATCGAATCGCTGACAACCGTCGACGTGCATTTCGCAAGCGCCTTCCGCGTCGCGTCGGCGCCCATCAGAACGGCGTCGCCGAGCGTCGACGATGTGGGGGCGTCGATGCGCGCAGCCAGGAGCGTATCGCCGCGCCATGCGGCGCTGTTCATCGGAATGTCGAACGCTTTCGTGACGAGGGCGCGACCGTTGATCCACAGTTGATCATTCTCGTCCGTCGCCGTATCGACGCCGATGACGGGGCGCTCGTTGCGTCGATGAAACGCCGTTCGCAGGGCGCTGCGGACAACGACGGCGCCGGCCTGTTTTCCGAAGGCCGCTTCCGTTTTGTGCAGCAGGGCGTCGAATCCGCAACGAAGCTTGAAGACGGGGCGTGTGTAGACGAGGGGCAGCAGACTGATGTAGTCGGCGTCTTCAAAAACAATGAGTTTCATGATCGGGTACCCTCGTCGCTGCGTCGTGCGCGTGGCGCGGAGCGACAGTGTTCATCCTCAACGAAGTTGAGCGAGGCGCATTATACGACGCCGGCTGATGACACAAAGCCGGGCCGTCGATCGCTGTCGGCCTATCCGCCGGCCAGTTTCGCAGAATACCCGAGTTCCTGAATGAGCTTCAGCAGGCGATCTCGCTGATCGCCCTGAATCTCGATTGTGTCGTTGTTGATGGTTCCACCCGCGGCGCAGGCGGACTTCAGCCTGGCCAGAATTCCGCGCATATCCGACGCCGCAGGGTCGAAACCGGCGATGACCGTGACGAACTTGCCTCGACGTTTCTCGCGGCGAATGCGAATCGGCTGATCCTTCGGCAGGACCACTTCGCCTTTGGCGTTTTTCGGGCACTGGCAGTCCGCGAGCGCTCGCTCACAGGTTGAGCACGTCACAGGACGTTCCAGCGATGTCCCGTCAAAAAGTCCAGCCATCATCGAGATTCTTTCTTTTTCTTCGATTTGGTGCCGTCCTGGTGCGACGAACCGCTGTTTTGGAGTTTGAAGCCGGAAGTGTAGAAGATCCCGTGTTGATTTCCAGGAGGTCCGCCCTCGTTATTGAGCCGCCGGCGTGCCGATTGATTGATTAGGAGCCGATTCGGCGGATTCAGAGAAGAGCCGCAATCGTACAAATTCGGTGCCAATTGCTCAGACTCGAATCGGGGATTTCGAAGTGTGAGCAAGTACTTGCGTTGCGGTTCGTTGGATCGTGAGGGACGTGAATGGCGAAACAAAGTCGCGTTCCTGTTGCGTCCGAACGGAATTGGCCTCATGCTTTTGCGGCTGGCGCAGTTGAGCGACGCGATGTCGCAACGACATTGGGTTTCGACTGCCCGGCGCTCTGGAGTTTTGGCGCGTGCTGAACGGCAGAGTGAATTTTATCAATCGAGCGGCGAAGCGATTCGGCGCTTCCTATTATCGAATCGTTTGGATTGCGATGCCCGCCTTGCATGATGCGCGGCTCGCGAAAATCGACAACGGAGATTATTGCTGATGGGTGTTCTCAAGAGCATGGCGCTCTGGTTTGACTCAGGAGTCACGACCGAGCCCGTTCCCAAGGAAGAATTCTGGAAGATTGAGTGGACGCGGATCGTTCCGATGATTTTCATGCACATCGCGTGCATCGCCGTGATCTGGGTCGGCTGGAGCCCCATCGCCGTCTGCGTGGCGGTGGGCATGTACGTCATTCGCATGTTCGCGATCACGGGAATCTATCATCGATACTTTTCGCATCGCACATTCAAGACGTCTCGATTCATGCAGTTCGTCTTCGCGCTGCTCGGCGCGTCGGCCGTCCAGCGCGGTCCCCTCTGGTGGGCGGCACATCATCGGCATCATCATCGGCACTCCGATGAGGAAGAGGACGTGCACTCGCCGCATCAGCACGGATTCTGGTGGTCCCACATCGGCTGGATTACCACGCGCGGCGCCTTTCCGACGGACTACAAGGCGATCCCCGATCTCGTGAAGTATCGCGAGCTGCGATTTCTCGATCGTGCCGATCTGCTGATCCCCGTGTCGCTCGCGACGGGCATGTTTTTCCTTGGCGTTGTGCTGAATGCGATCTGGCCGGCGCTGGGCACGAGCGGCCTGCAGATGCTCACGTGGGGCTTCTTCGTCTCGACGGTCTGCCTGCTGCACGGAACCTGCACCATCAATTCGCTTGCGCACCTCATCGGTCGCCGCCGCTATGAGACGGCGGACGACAGTCGCAACAGCTTCCTGCTCGCGTTGCTGACGATGGGAGAGGGATGGCACAATAACCATCACATGTTCCCCGGCGTCACGCGACAGGGCTTCTATTGGTGGGAAATCGACATCACATACTACATCCTGAGGACGTTGTCCGTGTTCGGATTGATCTGGGATCTTCGGGCTCCGCCGAAAATTGCGTATGAGCACAAAGAGAACCCGATTGTTCAGGAGCGGACGTCGGTTCGCGATCCGCTGAACCTGCCGACGTCGGTCCATGCGAATCCCGCCACGTAGTCGATGTAAAGCACTTCGATTGTTCTCGCATATACAACGCCCGCGATTTCTCAATGGAAGTCGTGGGCGTTTTCCTTTGGTTCTTCACGGGTTCGCGGGGACCGTTGACGGCTTGTGTCGACGCGCCGGCTGCATACCACAAAGTCCCGGTAGGGACGACATGAAAATAGCCCAGCCTCTTCAAGGCTGGGATTGCGAAGAGCGTTTTCCTGCGTATTGCCGTCCCGGAGGGACGGCGTGAGCCAGGCGCGTGGCACTCATTCCGTCCCGACGGGACGGAAATTGGTCATCGTAGCTGCGTGCCCCAGCGATAATTCGCTGGGCTATTCTTAATGGATCCCTCCGGGATCCTTCGCCTTGGCGATTCTCAAGTGTTCGTTCCGGGATCCTTCGCGGCGCACAATTCAACTTCCAGAGCGTGATACGCCGTCGTCCCGCAAATCCTTGAAGAACCTTTCTTTTTCCCGATTGAAGGCGACTGCCGCCGGATCAGTCGAACAACGGTTGCGACGTCGAATGTTCAGCATTCGCGTCGGCGATCGCGACATCGAGCATCAGCGTCGTGTTTTCGCCATCGGAAGAAGGCTTGCGAAGTGCCGTTGCTGTTTTCCTTGCCTCCGCGGCGCGCTCGAGAGATCCGTCACGCTTCAGGGCGTTGCTCCAGCGATCGTAGACATCGGCGCGAATGACTCGGGCCGTTCGTCGGGCCTGTCGTCTGACGTCGGCGGAGTGATCGATCATCCACTCGTCGATCTTGCCCTCAATCTTGATCGTCAGGGCGGCCGCGGCCACATATCGCCCCGCGTCAGTCAGCGCGCGACATCGCTCAAGCCGGCCAAAAAAATCCGTGGTGCTCCCCGTGCTGCGCCCCAGCGCCGGCCACATCATCTGAAGGGTTCGATCAGCGCGGCCGGCGCGGCGATACGCCGCCGCCTGCCAGAGCTTGGCGGCGGAGGCAATCTGCTGGTCCGGGTCGTCCGTGTAGATGGCGAGTTCGATGCATGCAGATGTGAGGGCGGATTTTGACGATTCGGATTCATCATTCGTCGCCATGGCCAGAAACGTCGTGGCGAATGCCCGCAGCATCTCGACGCGTTCGCGCGACGCATCCTCTTGGGCGGCGACGCGATCATCCAGATGGGATCCTTTCGCGGCGTCGGATTCGAGCAAGGCCGTAGCCTCAGCAACGATCGCTCGCAGCGACTCGCGATGCGAGGGATTGCCGAGCAATTCAGCCGTCAGATGCGGCGCCGTGGCCCGGGACAACAGGCATTCGGCAAGCTGGATTGTCGATATCTGACGTTTTTCGGGCGTGTTCGCAGTCTCGATTCGTGATCTCGCCTCGCGGCATGGATCGGCGGCGCTCAGAATCGCCGTTGCGAACGGAAAGACGACGCAAGCGATCAGAAGTCCGCAATATCGCCGGGCGCCTGATGTCCGATGATTCGGATTCTGGAATGTGTTCATCTTGGGTGCTCCCGACTTTTATAGTTCTCTATCGGGCGAATCCGCCGCCGGATGGTTCCACCGATAACAACCCGTTCGTCGCCGAAACCTGCTGCGCGCCGAACATAGCCAGTTATACACGCTAAAGCCCGGCAATTTCGCGGACGATCCACAAAATGACCGACTCGATCCTCGCGGCGTTTGCGGAGGGCGATGTCTTCAGAGGGTCTTATCATGCGACGGAATTACCTGGGCATCGGCATTTTTTGCTGCAACCTGTTCCTGATGGCGTCGATGCAATCGGGGTGCGGGTTCGAGCGGTTTCAGCCGGTCCTACCGGATCAGATCGCGGGCTTTTCGCTCGCGAACCTGGAATCCATTCAGGACGACGAACGCCTCACTGACGACGAAAAGCGCGATCAGATTCGAACGGCCATCAACGCCCCCATGACTGTGGAGGGAGATCGGCTCGTCGAGTTCTTGTTCACGCTTAACGTGCCGTAAGGGTCGATGCGCAGAA